>JAAYKZ010000225.1 GCA_012522165.1 Clostridiales bacterium | reverse complement strand
TCATTATATATTCTATTATATATGTGGTTCTTCTTATCTACATTTTCGTTTAGCTTTATAAGACTTTCTTGCTGATCTTTTAAATATTTTATAGATTTATATAATTCTTTTCTAGCAGAACAATTCTTTATTTTGTTTTCTAGCTCATCCATCTTTAAGTCTAGTTTTTGATATTCCCATAAATAATCTAACTGTCCCATCTGTTCCACATCTATTCCTCCTTTCCTTTACCTTTAAGCTTATTCTAGCCTATGACAATTGGAGTATAGGGGCTTTCTTGAGCTTCAGATTCATATATCTCTACCTTATATTGTAAACTATCCACAGCTTTTTGTAAATGTTTAATTAATTCCTTCAATACAGGTATTTCACTATAAAAATGCCCTACTGCCATAATATCTATATCCAACCAGTCAGCCATTAGAGCATCATGATATTTTATTTCGCCAGTTATAAATATATCTGCTCCTATTCTCTGAGCTTGTTCCATAAAACTAGAACCTGAGCCTGCACAAAGGGCAACAGTTTTAATTAACTTATTCTCTTTACCTTTTTTCATGCCAACAATTTCAATTCTGGGACTATTTAATACTTCTGATACATAATGAGCGAAATCTATCAATCTCATGGAAGCTTCTAGTTTACCCCACCGGCCAAAGCCTGGTTTTGACTGTAGTATATCTTCTTGACCTAACTTTCTTACATCCCTTAATTTAAGAGCTTTAGCTAAAGAATCATCTACACCGCCAATAGTCATATCCAGATTGGTATGAGCGCAGTATAAAGCTATATTATTAGATATAAGCTCCATTATTAACCTGCCTTCAACATTGTCATAAACTATTCGCTTCATGGGATTAAAAATTAATGGATGATGGGATATTATCATATCCACTTCTTTTTCTATAGCCTCTTGCACCACATCAGGCGTTACATCTAATGTAACCATTAAACGTTGTACATTTGAATCCCTATTTCCTAATAAAAGACCTACATTATCCCATGGTTCAGCCCATTCTTCAGGAGCAAAATCATTCATAATTTGGGCTAATCTTCCTACTGTACAAAACATCTATATGCCTCCTTGTACTTATTAAGCTTTTCCAACAAGTGCTCTTTTCTCTTTCTGGCGTTTTCTGTGTTTTGTTTTTGTAGTTCCCTTATTATAGCCTCGGTTTTTGATATTTTTAGGCCAATAAACTCCTTAAACAAAGGATCTTCATTAAGCCTAAAACCAATTTCATATTGAATGTCATCTACTTTTTGCTGAAACCCTTCTTTAGCCACTATAATTTCATATATATATTTACCATCTTTGACCAAACACTCACGATAAATTTTATACCCCTGATCTACCAACCACCGCCTAATCTGTTGTTGTGCATTCATGGGTTGAAGTATTAACTTAGTACAAGCCTTTATAACATCCATACTCTCACATAATATTTGGGTCATCAACTGTCCACCCATTCCTGCTATTATGATGGTATCCACTTCTCCTGGTTCTATGACTTCAAGCCCCGGTCCAAGCCTAGTCTCTATTATATCATCCAATCTTTCAGCTTTTATCAACTCTCTAGCCTTTTGTAAGGAACCTTCGCTGATGTCAGTTGCAATAACCTTAGTTACTATATGATTTTTAGCTAAATATACGGGAACCAAGCCGTGGTCAGTACCTATGTCAGCTAATCTTGCTCCTACAGGTACCTCCATTGCCAATGCTTTTAATCTAGGGCTTAGCAAGCTCATTCACTCCTATATTTTATATAGTAAAGATAAATCATACAAAAAAGCACCTTAATTGGTGCCTTTATCTAATCTAGGAAGTCCTTCAGTTTCTTACTTCTGCTGGGGTGTCTTAATTTTCTTAAGGCTTTAGCTTCGATCTGGCGTATTCTTTCCCTGGTTACATTAAATTCTTTTCCAACTTCCTCTAAGGTTCTAGCTCTTCCATCATCTAAACCAAATCTTAGTCTTAATACTTTTTCCTCTCTAGGTGTCAATGTATCTAACACATCCATAAGCTGCTCCTTCAAGAGAGTAAAAGCTGCAGCTTCGGCAGGAGCCGGGGCATCATCATCGGGAATGAAGTCCCCTAGGTGACTATCCTCTTCCTCTCCTATGGGAGTTTCCAATGATACTGGTTCTTGAGCTATCTTTAAGATATCTCTTACCTTTTCTTCAGAAATATCCATCTCTTTTGCGATTTCCTCAGGTGTTGGCTCTCTCCCATATTCCTGAAGCAGCTGTCTAGATACTCGAATCAATTTATTGATGGTTTCTACCATATGGACCGGTATACGAATAGTTCTTGCCTGGTCAGCGATAGCCCTAGTAATAGCCTGCCTAATCCACCAGGTTGCATAGGTGCTAAACTTATAACCTTTTCTATAGTCAAATTTTTCTACTGCCTTTATAAGCCCAAGATTCCCTTCTTGAATCAAGTCTAAAAAGAGCATTCCTCTACCTACATATCTCTTGGCAATACTAACAACCAAACGTAAGTTGGCTTCTGCTAATTTACGTTTAGCTTCCTCATCACCCTGTTCCATTCTCTTTGCCAATTCCACCTCTTCTTCTGCAGTAAGTAGGGGAACCTTACCAATTTCCTTTAAATACATTCTTACAGGGTCATCAATACTTACTCCTTCTAGTAAGCTGGCGTCATCCTCATCATCCACCTCTTCTTCGTCTTTCACTTCATCTTCCTCTTCCACCACATCTATTCCAAGGGTTTCCAATGTATCATAAATTTTTTCTATTTGCTCGGCTTCCAGATCTATTTCTTCAAGCATGTCCATTATTTCTTTATATGTTAAAACCCCTTTGGATTTACCTCTCTCTATCAATTCCTTAACACGTTGTAAGGCTTTTTCTTCTTTTTTCACAAAACTTCCTCCTTTCCCATACCGCCAAGCTTATTCATTCGATTGATGGTATTTAATTCTTCAACTAATTTCCAATATTGGGCTGTTCCACTATCTCCTTCACGTTCCATCTTTGAAATTTGCTCCTTCAAATAATTCCCTCGCTTTTCCAACTGATAACGTCTGAGTTCATAAATACAATCCTTAATATATTTATCTACATTATCATACTCCATTTCCAACTTAAATATTTCAGTAAGTTTACACCTTCTTTGATGTTCTTGCACATAATTGAGTATTTGAGCTGCATGAGGCTCAATATTTTTTTCTAATAATCTTTTTATTATATCTAGCACTTCTCTATGAATAGGGTCTTCAAACTCTAAATCTCCAAGCTGTTTTATTATATTTCTAGCCAATTCTCCGCTCTCTGTCATAAATCTAATAAGATGCTTTTCCGCTTTAATATTGGCAGGTAAACCAAGATTAACCTTGCTAACACTTTTAGTATACCTATTATTACCAACTACATTCCTTTTTAGACCTGGCCTTTTTTTGTTTTTCAACTGGTCCATCAATCTATATATCAGTTCAGGTCTAAACCCAGTAGAAGTATATAGCTTTTGAATATATACATCCCTTTCTAATGGATTCTCCACTCCTACTAAAATTTCAGCTGCCTTAGTAGCAAATTTAACCTTCTCTTCTGGATTGTCCAGATTAAATCCAAGTCGAAGCTGTTCCAATTTATAATCTGTTAAAGATACGGCATTTTTTACAAGCTTATTAAAATATTCTACGCCATGTCTTCTTAAAATATCATCAGGATCCATACCTTTAGGCAGTTTAATCACTTTTACATTGCAACCAGCGTCTTTTAATATATCTAAACCCCTTGCTGTGGCCTTCTGCCCTGCAGTGTCTCCATCATAAGCTATATAAATATTAGATGTATATCTCCTCAATAATTTTGCCTGATCCTGAGTTAATGCAGTACCTAAGGAAGCAACTGCATTATAAAATCCATACTCATAAAGAGCAATGACATCTAAATAACCCTCTACTATAATAAGATGATCTATGGGTCTTTGCTTTTTAGCTAAATTAAGTCCAAAGAGTATGTTGCTCTTGCTAAATATAGGACTTTCAGAGGAATTTAAATATTTTGGAAGGGAATCATCTAGTACTCTACCTCCAAAACCTACTACGCGATCTCTATGATCTATTATAGGAAACATAAGCCTATTTCGAAATCGGTCATAGGTTGAATTACCTTTCTCTACAACCAGACCTATTTGCATTAATAAACCCTTATCAAAGCCTTGATCCAATAGGTGATTCATGGTAGAATTCCAAGAATCTGGTGCATATCCTAAACCAAATGTCCTTATTGTTTTACTATCTATCCCTCTGGATCGCAAATATTCAAGTGCATTTATACCTTCATTCGATAAAAGATTCTGATGATAAAACATTGCTGCAGCTCTATTTATTTTGTAAAGCTCCTGTCTTTGCCTTTTAACCTCCTCATCTTCAACCATGTTAAATGACCCCGGAAGAGAAATACCTTTACGCTCAGCTAAAAATTTTACCGCATCTACAAAATTAAGTCTTTCCTGAGCCATTATAAAGTTGAAGACATTTCCACCTTCTCCACAACCAAAGCAATGATATAATTGCTTTTGAGGATCAACAGAAAAGGAAGGTGTCTTTTCGTTATGAAAAGGACATAAACCAAAAAAATTTTTCCCTCTAGGCTTTAATGATATATATTCAGATATCACATCTATTATTTCATTAGCAGCCCTTACTTCCTCAATAAAATCTTCAGGCAAAAAAATTGACAATATCATCACCTATCAAATCTATCTCATTTACAAAATGCCATACCTTAACACAAACATAACATATCTAAGCGCTAACTCTTTAGCCCATAACAAAAAAACAAGGGAGCTCAAACCCATAGATTTATATTCGACATGCTTTGGCATTTTCCTTCTTTTCATTGCAACATTTTATATATCCCTATAATAATCACACATAATGTTGTTTTCTAGCTTTTATCATATCATTCTGCTAAATATTTTCAGCTATTGAATCAATATTTATTCTTATCAAGGATTATAAAGAGTTTTATAAAGTGATAAGGCATAACGGTCCGTCATACTCGCGATATAATCACACACTCCTTGCTCTTCTCCGTCTTGGGAAATTACATTAGCATATTCTTCAGGCAACTTATGGATATTTTTCAAAAAATAGTAGAAAAACCCCTTAATAATTCTACTAGCTTGTTCTATTTCAGATTTTGATACTGAATCAGTATACACCCTTTCAAACATAAAGTTTCTAAGTTGATTTGTCGCTTGTCCTACTCTTTCCGACATACCTATATAGGGCTTATTCATACTATTAGAAATAACATCCTCAACCATGGTATTAATACGTTCTCTGTGAGTCTTTCCCAGCACCTTTATACATTCCACTGGAAGATTATCTATTGATATAATATTTGCTCTAATAGCATCATCTATATCATGATTAATGTACGCAATACGATCACTGATTCTTACTATTTGCCCCTCTAGTGTTGCTGGAATCTGTGAGCCCGTATGATTCCTAATACCATCTCTTACCTCCCAAGTTAGATTTAACCCTGTACCGCCTTCTAAAACCTCTACTATCCTAAGACTTTGCAAGTTATGTTTAAATCCTTTCTTAGAAATACTATCTAATATCTTTTCACCTATATGTCCGAAGGGAGTATGTCCAAGATCATGACCTAATGCTATTGCTTCAGTTAGATCCTCGTTTAATCTTAAAGCTCTGGCTATTGTTCGACTTATTTGAGATACTTCCAAGGTATGAGTTAAACGTGTTCTATAGTGATCCTCCTCAGGGGCAATAAAAACCTGAGTTTTATGCTTTAATCTCCGGAAAGACTTACAATGAAGTATCCTGTCACGATCTCTTTGAAATTCCGTACGGATGCTGCATTTTTCTTCGGGATACTGTCTTCCCTTGGTTTTTGCACTTAAAGTAGCATAAGGAGAAAGAATCTTCTCCTCAAGTCTTTCTATCTCTTGTCGAATAGCCATATTATCCCTCTTTAATTATTCTCTCAATGTTCAGAATGTATTCTATTATAATATATACAACATATATACCCAATATCCTTCTATTTCCCCAATAAAATTATTGCATTCACTTAATGCAGTAAAGGTTAATAAACTAGCCATTATCATTATAATTAAAAAAGGCATTGTCACATATTAAGTGACAATACCTTTGATTTTGAAGTTGGTTTATTCTATTTATTTTACTTGCTCTGCTTGATTGCAGCTTGAGCTGCAGCTAGTCGTGCAATTGGTACACGGAAAGGTGAGCAAGATACATAGTCTAATCCAACTAGGTTAAAGAATTCTACTGAGCTAGGATCTCCACCGTGCTCACCGCATACTCCTAATTTAATGTCAGGACGGGCTGATCTACCAAGCTCGGTAGCCATCTTGACCAGCTTACCAACACCCTTTTGATCCACACGGGCAAAGGGATCGCTTTCAAAAATTTGTTTCTCATAGTAGTCGTCCAAGAACTTAGCCACGTCATCTCTGGAGAAACCAAAGGTCATCTGAGTTAAGTCATTGGTACCAAAGGAGAAGAACTCTGCTTCCTTAGCAATTTCATCAGCTAACAGGGCTGCTCTTGGTACTTCTATCATGGTTCCTACTTCGTAAGAAACCTTAACCCCTTTTTCTTCCATTACAGCTTCAGCTGTTCTGACTACTACGTCTTTTACATATCTTAACTCTTTAACATCTCCTACCAAAGGAATCATGATTTCTGGGAGAATGTTAAATCCTTTTTCCTCTCTTACTTCAACAGCAGCCTCAATGATAGCTCTGGTTTGCATTTCAGCAATTTCTGGATAGGTTACTGCTAAACGGCAACCACGATGACCTAGCATTGGGTTTAGCTCTTGAAGGTCAACTATAGTAGCCTTGAGTTCTTCGAAAGTCAGTCCCATATCTGTAGCTAGTGCCCTAATTTCAGCATCTGTATGGGGCAAGAACTCATGTAGTGGTGGATCCAGCAAACGAATGGTAACAGGTCTATCACCCATTACTTCATATATAGCTTTGAAATCGCCCTTTTGCATAGGCAAAAGTTTGTCAAGAGCTTTTCTTCTTTCTTCTTCATTTCTAGCTACAATCATTTCCCTCATAGCTGGGATTCTATCTTCTTCAAAGAACATATGCTCGGTCCGGCAGAGACCAATTCCTTGAGCACCAAATTCTAATGCTTGTTTTGCATCTCTAGGTGTATCAGCATTTGTTCTAATTTCTAGTCTTCTAAATTCATCTGCCCATTCCATCAAGGTAGCAAAATTACCGCTTACCTCTGGAGCCTGGGTGGGTAGTTCTCCTTCATAAACATATCCAGTGGAACCATCTAGGGAGATATAATCTCCTTCTTTGAAGGTCTTTCCACCTATTGTCATAGTCCTGGTAGCTTCGTTAATCTGAGCTTCTCCACATCCAGCTACACAGCAGGTTCCTATACCTCTAGCTACTACTGCAGTGTGAGAAGTCATTCCTCCTCTTGAGGTAAGTATACCTTCAGCAGCGTACATTCCTTCAATATCCTCAGGTGATGTTTCTTGACGAACTAGGATAACCTTCTCTCCATTGTTTGCTGCTTCGGCTGCCGATTCAGCTGTGAAATAAACTCGTCCTGTTGCAGCTCCAGGAGATGCAGGAAGTCCTTTGGCTATAGGAGTAGCTGCCTTAAGTGCACTAGACTCGAATGTTGGATGTAGTAACGTATCTAGCTGCTTAGGATCAATCTGTAGTAGTGCTTGTTCTTTTGTGATTAATCCTTCATTTACTAAATCAACTGCAATCTTTAAAGCAGCAGCAGCAGTTCTCTTACCACTTCTGGTTTGCAGCATGTATAATTTACCCTTTTCAATGGTAAACTCCATATCCTGCATATCTTTGTAATGCTTCTCAAGTTTTTCAGCAATTTCAACAAACTGCTCATAAATTTCAGGCATAACTTCTCTTAGTTTTTCGATAGGCTCTGGTGTACGGATACCAGCAACTACGTCCTCACCCTGAGCGTTAATTAGATATTCACCATAGAGTTTGTTTTCTCCTGTTGAAGGATTTCTGGTAAAGGCAACGCCGGTACCGCTATCCTCTCCCATATTTCCAAATACCATAGCTTGAACGTTTACTGCAGTACCCCAGTCGCCAGGAATATCGTTCATTCTTCTATAAACGATAGCTCTTGGATTGTTCCAGGAACTAAATACAGCTTCTACCGCTGCCAATAACTGAACTTTTGGATCCTGTGGGAAATCTTCACCCTGTATGGATTTATAGAGATCCTTAAAGCGCATAACCATTTCTTTAAGGTTATCAGCAGTTAATTCAGAATCCAAGGTAACTCCGTTCTTAGCCTTGATATCATCCATAATCTCATCAAAATGAGATTTTTCAATTTCCATTACAACATCAGAAAACATTTGGATAAAGCGACGATAGCTGTCATAAGCAAATCTTTCATTATTTGTCAGTTTAGCCAATCCTTCTACAGTTTCGTCATTTAAACCTAGGTTAAGGACTGTATCCATCATACCAGGCATGGAAACCCTTGCACCAGATCTTACTGATACCAAAAATGGATTGTTTACGTCACCAAACTTCTTACCTACTATCTCTTCAAGTTTTGCCATTGCATCGTGAATCTGTTCAACTATTTCTTGTGCAATAGTTTCACCATCATCGTAGTATCTTGTACATGCTTCAGTGGTAACAGTGAAACCTTGAGGTACTGGTAGTCCAAGGCTAGTCATTTCAGCCAGGTTTGCACCTTTACCACCTAGCAAATTTCTCATGCTAGCGTCACCTTCGCTAAAAAGGTAAACGTACTTTTTTGACATGAATCTTTCCTCCTTAGTATGTATTTGGGTTAGGTATTTATTTAAAATGAAAATAGAAATCACTATTTCCATCTGTTAACTAAATTTAAGGCACCTTATTATATTATACAATTTTCGCCTTTTGGTCAATATGTTTCTACCTTTTTTTAGTTCAATCCCTTTTCTATGCGGCTGTATTGTTCAATAAACTGTCGCGTTTTGAGTTTTTTTTCCAGGCGTTCTATTATATAAGCTTCTAATATCTTATCCAGCTCTTGACTTATGGAGGCAGGGATTTTGAGAATATTAAGCCTTTTTATATCCATATTCAAAATATGTTCCATTGTCTTAATGGTTCCCATTTGAATATTATATCCTGTTCTCTCCATGTTATGACATGTACCACATATTAATCCACCTTGTCTGACATCAAAATAAAAAGACTTAGCTTTTGTACCACAAATCATACAGCTATCCAGTATAGGTCTATACCCTAGATGGTCCATAAGCTTAATTTCATACACATGAGTTATATCCTTAGGTTTTAGGTTAGAATAACAGAGGTAGGATAAAATTTGCAACAATAGATAAAAGAGGTGGTTATCTTCCTGTC
>JAAYKZ010000224.1 GCA_012522165.1 Clostridiales bacterium | reverse complement strand
ATGCATAGGTATATGTTATCATTATTTGCCATTGCCGTAAACAGTTTATTTGCATTTATCTTTATGAATAATCCCTTCCTGTTCACTTTGTGCCTAATACTTCCTATTATTCGCCATTTTCTGAATTTATCTCTTTCTCTCTTAACCAATCGTTAGTACCAAATTTAAGATTATGTAGTATACTATTGTTTATGGGCACAAATTCGTTTATGTAATAATCATGTTTTCCAAGGAGTGCTGACTATGATAGATAATGCAACAGTAAACAACTTAACTATATTTTATATGGCTATAGCTTTTATTATCCAATTTATACTTCCTATTGCTGTAACTATTTATCTATATAGAAAAGAGCAAATTTCTATGAAACCTGTTGTAGTAGGAGTTTTATCCTTTATAATAATCCATACAGTTATTAGAATTGTACTGGAGCAAGGATTACAATCAACACCCTGGTATAAGGATTTAGCTAAATCTAATGGACTTCTTGCATCCCTGCTTATTGTCTTTTCAGTAGGGATATTAGAAGAAATAGCTAGAGTAAAAGGATTTATAGTTTTTCTAAAGAATCAATGGGAATGGAAGGATGGCATAGCTCTCGGTTTAGGTTTTGGTGGAATGGAATCTATATTTGCAGGCTTATCGAGCGCTAATAAAATTATTAGCAGCCTTGCCATCAATTATAAAGTTTTTACTAACATTAAAATTGCTGCTTCCATGAAAAAGCTCTTACTCTCTACAGCTCCAAGTGTCTTTTTGATTGCGGGCCTTGAAAGCCTATTCATCCTCAGTATCCAGATAGGATTAACATTGTTAGCTCTTTATGGAATAAGAATTGATAAACATAGATATTCCATCTATGCAGTAGTAATACACATATTAATACATTGGCCCGTACCCTTTTTAAATAAATTAATAGGAGTATGGGGCACTGAAGCCCTATTAGCTCTAATAGCCGCTATAGCTATAGTACTATCCTATAAAGCAAAGGAATGGTATGCTGATGCTACCACCGTTCATATTTTTAGGTAGTCCTTTTTATTACAGATAATCTCACCTTATTGGTGAGATTAAAGGAGTGTTGTTTATGGTAAGCAATTGGTCTATATTTTTTATGGGGCTGGCATTGGTTATCCAGTTTGGAGCCCCTATTGTTTTGGCTATATTATTATACAAAAAAGAAAAAGTATCAGTTGCGTCTTTCTTGATAGGAGTTCTCTGTTTTACAGTAACACAGCTTTTTATTAGAATTCCTCTACTCCAACTACTGCAACTAACGGACTGGTATAAAAACCTAGTACATTCCAGTATATTTCTTGCAACTTTACTTTTAGCCTTTTCCGCTGGTGTATTTGAGGAAGTAGGTAGATTCTTGAGCTTCAGATATATTTTGAAGAATGAATTAGAATGGAAGAATGGAGTTGCTTTTGGCATAGGACACGGCGGAATAGAATCTATATTTTTGGGCGGATTTGCTAATGTAAATAATATCGCAGTTAGCCTTATCATTAATTCTGGTGCTTTTGACAATATGGCAAAACAGCTTCCAGCTGAAACGGCAGATATGATAAAGGAACAGCTTACTTCAATAGCACCAGCTACTTTCTTGGCTGGAGGGCTGGAAAGAGTATTCACCTTATTTATTCATATAGGTTTATCCCTGTTGGTTCTGTATGGTGTTAGGAATAAAAAATATATCTACTTGCTGTTCTCTATCTTAATCCATACTCTAATTAACCTAGTTTTACCATTGATTAGCCAGTTCCTAGGAATATGGGGAACAGAAGCCCTTATAGCCCTCATAGCTATCATATTCCTAGTACTAACTCTTAAAGCAAGAAGATGGTTTGAGCCTTCGGCATATAGCTCTTAGCTATATTTGCCAAATATTTTTTCCTTGTGTTTTTCTAATACCAATAGCAGAGGATAACCTAACCCATAGCAGGCTACAAGCTGTCCTGCTGTTACTGTTCCT
>JAAYKZ010000223.1 GCA_012522165.1 Clostridiales bacterium | reverse complement strand
TTGCCACCATCGTAATAGCAGCTATAAAGGGATTAGCATTATACTTTAGAGGGTATTTCTTTGAGAAAGTATCTCAAAGTTGTATGTATGATCTTAGAAATGAGATGTTTACTCATCTACAAGGTCAGTCCTTTACATACTTCGATAACAACCGTATAGGTGAACTGATGTCAAGGATGACTGGAGATCTTGAGGGAATAAGGGCTTTTATTGCTGGTGGAATAACTATATTTATAGAAAATTTTATCTATTTTGTTGGCACCACCATTATACTATTTTCTATGAATATCAAACTAGCGTTGGTGAGTTTGGCAGTTTTGCCTTTAGTAGCATGGCTGGCTATGAGATTTGATACCCGCATACGTCCAGCATTTAGTGCCATTAGAGAGCAACAGGCTGCTCTAAATACTACCACTCAAGAAAATATTGCTGGAGTTAGAGTAGTAAAAGCATTTGCAAGAGAAGATTTTGAAATCCATAAGTTTGAGAAAGAAAATAGGCTTAACTTAGAGAAAAACGTTAATTCTGCCAGAATATGGGCTAAATATTTTCCCCTAATGGACTTTATTTCTGGGCTATGTGCAGTTTCTGTTCTATGGTTTGGAGGTCGTATGGTAGCTTTTGGAGAGATTTCTCTAGGTACTCTAGTAGCTTTTAACAACTACTTATGGATGCTTATTAATCCCATGAGAATGCTTGGATGGGTTATCAACGTTATGGAGCAGGCAGTGTCTTCTGGTGAAAGAGTTTTTAATGTTCTGGATACTGGGTCCATTATAGTTGATAAAGAAGACCCATACGATCCTGAAGAGGTGCAGGGCCATGTTAAGTTTGAAGATGTATCTTTGCACTACGGGGATCAACAAGCATTAAACCATATAAATATAGATGCACCTGCAGGAAAAACTGTTGCAATTATGGGGGCTACTGGTGCTGGTAAAACCTCCATTATCAACGCGCTAAATCGTTTTTATGACGTATCAAGAGGCAGAGTTCTGGTTGATGGGGTAGATGTAAGAGATTGGAAGCTTGATACCCTAAGGGAAAATATAGGAATAGTCATGCAGGATGTCTTCCTATTCTCTGCTACCATTGAGGAAAATATTTTGTATGGTAATCCTAATGCTACCAGAGAAGATGTAATAAAGGCTGCAAAAATCGCCGCTGCCCATGATTTGATTATGGAGATGCCCCAAGGATATGATACTATTGTTGGTGAGCGTGGCATGGGACTATCTGGTGGACAAAAACAGAGAATTGCCATTGCTAGAGCCATAATAAAGAATCCTAAGATACTCATTATGGATGATTGTACTTCAGCTGTGGATATGGAAACAGAGTATGCCATTCAACAAGCACTTAAAAGTGTTATGGAAGGCAGGACAACATTTATTATAGCCCATAGGATATCTTCGGTAAAAGATGCAGATGAGATCATTGTTTTAGATAATGGAGAAATTGTTGAAAGAGGTACTCATGATCAGTTAGTGAAACTGGGAGGCAAATATTTTGAAATATATTCACAGCAGTACAAGGATTTTGAAGAATTTAAAGAAGATAGGCAGGTGATGTAAGGTGTTGAAAAATAGAATAATAGATGACGAAGAACTGGAAAAGCCGTTTGATAAAGAGCAGTTTAAGAGATTAATGGGATATATGAAGCCCTATGGCAAGCAGGTTATCATTACCCTTATATTGATGATGGTAGCTGCTGTATGTGGCTTGTTAGGACCCTACTTTCTACAGGTAGCCATTGACAACTATATAGAGGTTGCAGATTATAAGGGCTTAACCATAATTACTCTGCTATTTCTTGCAACTAATTTAATAAATATGGTATGTATGAAGCAGAGAGTTTATATAATGTCTTCAGTAGGGCAAAAAATCCTGTACAGGATACGACAAGACTTATTTGAGCATATTCAGACCTTATCCTTTACCTTTTATGATAGTAGACCCGCAGGAAAAATTTTAGTGCGTATTATCAATGATGTAAACTCTTTAGGAGATCTAATAACTAATGGTATAATCAATGTTTTGACAGATGTATTTACATTGATTATAGCCATAGTAATAATGGCTTATATAGATGCTAGGTTAACTTTAGTTACACTAAGCACAGTCCCTCTATTACTATTATTAGTAGGGCTTTTAAAGAGACGTATTCGGCAAAGGTGGCAGGAAGTAAGAAAGAAAAGCTCCAACATGAATGCCTATCTTCACGAAAACCTAGCTGGTATGAGAGTCACCCAGGCCTTTGTAAGGCAAAGAGAGACCAGGAATTTATATAATGAACTAAGTGGAGATATATTTACTACATGGATGCATGCTATTAGGTTAAACAATTTATTCTGGCCTGGGATAGAGTTGATAGCTGCTTTAGGAATAGCATTAGTTTATATATTTGGTATGAAATTCTTGGATACTGGTACAGTGACGGTGGGTGTACTGGTTGCGTTTACCGGCTACGTATGGAGGATATGGCAGCCCATTAACAATTTGGCTAACTTTTATAATTCCCTGTTAGTAGCTATGGCATCCACCGAAAGAATTTTTGAGCTGCTGGATACTAAACCGGATATTAAAGACCAAGCTGATGCTTATGAATTACCTGAAATAAAAGGTGAGGTAAGATTCGAGAATTTAGAATTCTACTATGATCCCGAAAAGCCTGTATTAAAGCATGTGGATTTTACTGTTAAACC
>JAAYKZ010000222.1 GCA_012522165.1 Clostridiales bacterium | reverse complement strand
CTTTTATTCATATCCCAAGACTTTCTAAACTCTTGCGTATCTCCGCATCAAGCACTCTTTGTCCCTTTAATAGTTTTTCCCTTATATTATCTAAATAGTTAGGCTTTAGTTCAACATGCTTGAGCTTCTTCTTCTTGGGCTTATCTACGGATCTATTAGTACCATTGGCAATTAGCACATACTCGTGGTCTAGTTGCCCGACTACGATAAAGGTCTTTCCTTTATCCCTTCCTGCTCTTGCTAGCACTACTCTACCTAACAAATCCTTATCATTCACCATCACCTTTATCTACTCTCCTTGCGTTAGTATTAAAGGCTGGTCTTCAGTTATTGCTATAGTATGTTCATAATGAGCAGAAAGGCTACCATCCTGGGTTACTACCGTCCAGCCATCATCCAGTACTCTAACCTGATCAGAGCCTTGGTTCACCATAGGTTCAATGGCCAGGGTCATCCCTTCTCGCAGTCGTGGTCCTCTTCCTGGAGGTCCAAAATTCGGCACTTGGGGTTCTTCATGCATCTCCTGCCCGATGCCGTGACCTACTAATGCTTTTACAACGGAATATCCCCTCTGTTCTACATATACTTGTATCGCATGGGATATATCGGAAAGCCGGTATCCCTCTCGTGCGAATTCCAACCCTCTAAAAAAAGCTTCCTTGGTCACCTTGATTAGGTCTAGTGCCTCAGGTGAAACCTTACCCACTGGATAAGTTCTGGCAGCATCGCCGCAATATCCCATATAAAAGGCACCAATATCAATGCTTACTATATCTCCTTCTTTTAGAGGGGTAGGCCCGGGAATTCCGTGAACTACCTGATTATTAATGGATGCACAAATGTTTGCTGGGTAGCCCTGATACCCCTTAAAGGCAGGAGTGGCCCCTTTACTTAATATATAATCCTTTGCTATCTCATCCAGCTCTGCAGTAGTTACGCCAGGGGCTATAGCTTTTTTTACTACTTCTAATGCCCCGGCTACTATCCTACCTGCTTCCTGCATTAATTCTAACTCTTTTTTAGATTTAATTATAATCAACGGTAATCCCCTACTTTAAAAATCCTTTATAATGTCTCATCAACATCTGTGCTTCCAATTGTCTAGAAGTTTCTAAGGAAACGCTTACCAAGATAAGTATACTTGTTCCTTGAAGATACATAGGTATTCCGGTCAGCCTTGCCACTATTATAGGTATGATAGCCACTGCAGCTAGGAACAAGGAACCTACCAAGGTAATGCGATTTGATATTCTAATCAAATAATCGGCTGTAGGTTTACCGGGTCTTATGCCTTGAACAAACCCCCCGTACTGCCTGAGGTTGTTTGCAACCTCCACTGGATTAAAGGAGATCTGTGTATAAAAGTAGGTAAAGAACATGATCAGTAATGCATATACTACAGCATAAGCACCAGTATCCTGGCTAAAGTATTTGTCAATAAAGCGATAGAATCCGCTGTCAGGGAAAAAGAATCCAATTGTTTGAGGCAGAGATAAAATGGAAACAGCAAAGATTATTGGCACTACCCCTGAAGAGTTTACCTTCATAGGTATATGAGTGCTTTGGCCTCCATACATTTTTCTGCCAACTACTCTTTTTGCATACTGCACTGGTATTCTTCTCTCACCCATATCAATAAATACTACGCCAGTAATCAGCGCTAATACGAAAACTAGTATCAATGGCAATGACCATGGGCTTATAACCTGAGCTTCAAAGGCCATATTCCAAAGGCTTACTACAGCTACGGGTATTCTAGAAACTATGCTGGCAAAGATTATCATGGATATACCGTTTCCGATACCATATTCAGTAACCTGTTCTCCCAACCACATCAAAAATGCAGTTCCTGCGGTTAAGGTTAAGGCTATTACAAAGAAGGCCCAGGCACTTTCATTGGTCAATGCCTCTCTTGCCAGTCCATAGGTTATACCAGCAGATTGTATAAAAGCTAAGATTACCGCCAAGTAACGTGTATACTTATTAATCTTATTCCGGCCTTCTTCTCCCTCCTTGGAGAGCTCTTCAAGTCTTGGAATCGCTACTGTTAATAGCTGCATAATAATCGAGGCATTAATATATGGAGTTATACCCATCGCAAAGATGGTATAGTTTGCAAAAGCGCCTCCAGTAATAATATCCAGCAAGCCTAATAAGTTATTTTCCCCTACTATAGCATTTAGGTAGCTGCTGTCTACAAAGGGAACTGGTATAAAGGAACCAATTCTATATACCAGCAGCATAACCAATGTAAAAATTATCTTTTTTCGAAGATCTTCTATTTTCCAGGCATTCCGAAAGGTGTCCCACATTTATATCACCTCTGCCTTTCCTCCAGCAGCCTCTATTTTTTCCTGAGCTGCTTTACTAAACTTATGAGCTTTGACGGTTAGCTTTTTATTTAATTCGCCCTCACCCAAAATCTTTACTCCGTCATTAAGCTTTTTAATAATGCCCTTTTCCTTTAGCAGTTCAGGTGTAACAACTGTATCCGGTTCAAAAACTTCTAACTGCGCCACGTTAACTTCATTGTAAACTTTGGCAAATATATTTGTAAATCCTCTCTTGGGCAGTCTTCTGGTTAAAGGCATTTGACCTCCTTCAAAACCAGGTTTTACGCCTCCGCCACTTCTGGATTTTTGTCCTTTATGACCCCGACCTGCAGTCTTACCTAGACCTGAGCCTGGGCCTCTTCCCTTTCTTTTACTCTTCTTTACTGAACCTTCAGCAGGGCTTAGTTGGTATAGCTTCAATGGATTCACCTCCCTTAAGCATCAATCTCCTCAACAGTTACTAGATGTTTCACTTTTTCGATCATTCCTCGGATAGCCGGGGAATCATCGTGGATCTTTACGCTCCTAATCTTTTTTAATCCCAGAGCTTCCATGGTTGCAATTTGATCCTTTTTGCATCCAATGGTGCTTCGCACCTGGGTAATCTTTAGTTTAGCCACAGGCTTCGCCTCCCTACTAACCTAAAATCTCTTCGACAGTCTTACCACGAAGTTTTGCCACTTCTTCGGCTGTCTTGAGTCTTGACAATCCTTCTATTGTAGCGTTGACCATATTTCTTGGATTGTTGGATCCCAAAGATTTAGTCAAAATATCTCTAATACCAGCTAATTCTAATACTGCACGAACAGGTCCTCCGGCAATAACTCCGGTACCCTCTTTAGCAGGTTTCATCAATACTCTACCACTGCCAAAGGTTCCTACTACTTCATGTGGTATTGTGGTGTTTACAATAGGTACTTTGACTAAATTCTTCTTAGCATCTTCGATTCCTTTACGAATAGCATCAGGAATCTCAGTAGCTTTTCCTGTACCAACACCTACATGGCCATTTTCATCTCCAACTACCACTACTGTATTAAAACGAAAGTTTCTACCACCTTTTACAACCTTGGCAACGCGGTTAATAGATACAACCTTTTCTTTAAGATCCAGTGTGCTGGCATCAATTCGCTCCATCGATTTCCCTCCTTAAAACTCCAGTCCGGCTTCTCGTGCACCGGCTGCTACTTCTTGAACTCTACCATGATAGACATATCCGCCACGATCAAATACTACTTTTTTAATACCTTTTTCTTGAGCCCTTCGCGCAGCCAGTTCTCCTACCATTCTGGCAACTTCCTTCTTCGTCTTGTCGGAAACATTATTCTTGATTTCCGGGTCAAGGCTGGAAGCTGATACCAGGGTATGCCCTTTCTCATCATCAATAATTTGAACATAGATGTGATTAAGGCTACGGAAAACATTTAAGCGAGGTCTATCTGCTGTACCATATATTTTTTTTCTTACTCTTTTATGACGCACTTTCCGCGCTGCGTTTCTATCTACTTTTTTAATCACCCTGTGTCACTCCTTCCTAGCTTATGCTCCCGTCTTTCCTTCTTTTCTAATTATTCTCTCGTTTTCATATTTGATTCCCTTGCCCTTATATGGCTCAGGAGGTCTTACTCCTCTAACTTTAGCTGCCATAGCACCAACTTTTTGCTTGTCGATGCCCTTGACAATTACCTTGTTAGCTGCAGGGACTTCAAACTCTACCCCATCAGCTTCTGCTATCTCAACAGGATGAGAGTATCCAACGTTTAATACAAGTTTGTTTCCTTGTTTTTGGGCTCTATATCCAACGCCATTTATCTCTAGGGTTTTCTGGAAACCTTTTGATACCCCTTCAATCATATTAGCAATTAAAGATCTGCTTAGCCCATGAAGGGATTTATGGAACTTGGCGTCTGAAGATCTTTCAACTTTAACAACGTTATCTTCCACTATTACCTTTATAGCCTTATGAATGGCTTGGCTCAGTTCACCTTTGGCGCCTTTTACTTTTACAACATTGTTTTCATCTACAGTAATAGTAACGCCTGCAGGTACATCTATAGGAAGATTCCCAATTCGCGACATCCTTTACAACTCCTTTCACCTTTAGATGTTAGTCATTCTTACCAAACGTAGCAGAGGACTTCTCCGCCAACCCCTTCTTGTCGGGCCTTTTTGTCGGTTATAACACCTTTTGATGTTGATAGGATGGCAATACCCAATCCTCCCAGCACCTTAGGTACCTGGTCTTTTCTAACGTAAACCCTAAGTCCTGGTTTACTAATTCTCTTTAATCCGCTAATAACCTTTTCACCGTTTGGACCATATTTTAATTCTATTTTCAAAATGCCTTGCTTATCATCTTCAATACGGGTGTAGTTTTTAATAAATCCTTCTTCAAGCAATATTTCGGCTATAGCTGCCTTAATATTTGAAGCAGGCACTTCAATGCTTTCATGCTTGGCAACCAGCGCATTACGGATGCGAGTCAGCATATCAGCAATGGGATCGGTCATAACCATATGATTTACCTCCTTCCAATCTCTCCAGTCTACCAGCTGGCTTTCCTTACACCGGGAATTTCCCCTTTGTAAGCCATTTCTCTGAAGCAGATACGACACAAGCCAAATTTTCTCAAGTATGCATGTGGTCTACCACAAACACGGCATCTGTTATAGGCTCTAGTAGAAAACTTAGGCTTACGCTGCTGCTTAGCTATCATTGATTTTTTTGCCACTGCCTTTACCTCCTTATTACTATTTTGTGAAAGGCATACCTAGTAATCTTAAAAACTCTCTTGCCTCTTCATCAGTCTTAGCTGTTGTTACAAAGGCTATATCCATTCCTCTAACCTTTTCTACCTTATCATAATCTATCTCGGGAAAGATTAGTTGTTCGCGAATGCCTAAAGAGTAGTTTCCACGTCCGTCAAAGGACTTCTCTGAAACCCCTCTAAAGTCTCTAACACGGGGCAGTGCAACATTTAATAATTTATCTACAAATTCGTACATGCGATCTCCGCGTAGTGTAACCTTTGCTCCTATTTTCATTCCTTGTCTAAGTTTAAAGTTAGAAATAGATTTTTTAGCCTGAGTTACTATTGGTCTCTGTCCAGTTATTAAACTTAAATCTTCAATTGCACTTTCAAGGAATCTGGGATTTTCCTTAGCATCACCGACTCCCATATTAACTACTACCTTTTCAAGCTTTGGTACTTCCATAATATTCTTGTATTGGAATTTTTCCATTAGAGCCGGTACAACTTCCTTGTAGTAAAAATCTTTTAATCGAGCCACTATTATAACCTCCCTTCAATGCATCAGTCGTTAAAGGTCTCACCGCATGCCATGCATACACGTGTGTTTGAACCGTCTTCTAATACCCGGTTACCAACCCTGGTTCTTTTATTGCAGCTTGGACATACCAACATAGCTTTGGAGGCATAGATAGAACCTTCGCGACGAATGATACCTCCCGGCTGATTCATTCCCCGTGGCCTTGTGTGCACGGTTAACATATTTATATTCTCTACAATTATTTTCCCTTCTTTAGGAAGAGCTCTTAACACTTTTCCACGCTTACCTTTGTCTTTTCCAGAAATAATCTCTACCAAATCTCCTGTTTTTACGTGGAGCTTTCTATTAGATACAGCCATTAGTGTCCACCTCCTCTGTTAAAGTACTTCCGGAGCGAGAGATATGATTCTCATATAGTCTTTTTCTCTCAGTTCTCTGGCAACAGGCCCAAATATACGGGTACCTCTGGGCTGTTTAGCATCATTTATAATAACCGCTGCATTATCATCGAATCTAATATAGGATCCATCATTTCTTTGAATACCTTTTTTTGTTCTAACAACAACCGCCTTTACAACGTCACCTTTTTTTACAACACCTCCGGGCGTTGCACTTTTAACAGAAGCTACTATAATATCTCCAATGTTGGCATATCTCCTACGTGTACCGCCTAATACGCGAATGCACATTATTTCCTTAGCTCCTGTATTATCAGCAACCTTAAGCCGGCTCTCTTGCTGTATCATCTTGTACCCTCCTCTCAGTCGCAATAAGAATATATTACTGAGCTCTTTCAATAATTTCTACCAAACGCCAACGTTTATCCTTGCTTAAAGGCCTGGTTTCCATAACCTTTACACGATCTCCGATCTGGCATTGGTTGTGTTCATCATGAGCCTTAATCTTCTTGGTTTTCATTATAATTTTACCGTAAAGTTTATGCTTGGTACGGTTTTCTATGGCAACTACAATGGTTTTATCCATTTTATTGCTGACAACTATACCGGTCCGGACTTTTCTTCTGCCCCTTTTTTCATCCGCCATGACATTATCCTCCCTTCAACTTACATCTGAGTGGATTTTAACTCTCTCTGACGTATAATAGTCTTAATTCGTGCTATGTCTTTTTTTACTTCTCTTATCCTCATAGGATTTTCTAACTGACCGGTGGCTAGCTGAAAGCGAAGATTGAAAAGCTCGCTTTTATATTCAGCTACTCTCTCTCTCAATTCTTCATCGCTTAATTCTCTAAATTTATTAGCTTTCACTGCTCTCACCACCCATTTCTTCTCGTTGAACAAATTTACACTTAAGTGGCAGCTTATGGGACGCTAGTCTAAGAGCCTCTCTTGCCACCTCTTCTGAAACACCTGCGATTTCAAACATAACTCTACCAGGCTTTACAACAGCTACCCAGTATTCAGGAGAACCTTTACCGCCACCCATTCTTGTTTCAGCGGGTTTTGCTGTAACAGGCTTATGAGGGAAGATTTTTATCCAAACCTTTCCACCTCTTCTAATATAACGAGTCATAGCAACACGGGCGGCTTCAATTTGATTGCTGGTTACCCACGCAGGTTCCAATGCTTGTAATCCATATTCACCATAGGTGATGGTATTACCACGATTAGCTTTACCCTTCATTCGTCCTCGGTGGACTCTACGTCTTTTTACCCTCTTAGGCATTAACATTGCGGCTTCCCCCCTCTGCTTCTGGACGATTCTTTGCTGCGGGAAGAACTTCACCCTTGTATATCCAGACCTTTACCCCTAGTTTTCCATAGGTTGTATTGGCTTCAGCAAATCCATAGTCAATATCTGCTCTTAAGGTCTGTAGTGGAATAGTTCCTTCATGATATCTCTCAGAACGCGCTATCTCAGCACCGTTTAATCGTCCAGAAACCATGGTTTTGATACCTTTAGCTCCAGCTTTCATAGCTCTTGACATTGACTGTTTCATAGCTCTACGATAGGATATTCTTCTTTCCAATTGAGAGGCTATGTTTTCTGCCACCAGCTGGGCATCTATATCTGGGTTTTTAACTTCTACTATATTAATAAGAACCGTTTTTTCAGTTCGCTTTTCTAATTCAGCTTTTAGGGCATCTACCCCAGAACCACCTCTCCCGATTACAATACCGGGCTTTGCGGTGTATATATTAACCTTAACTCTATTTGCAGCACGTTCAATCTCAATTTTTGAAACGCTTGCAGAATAAAGTCTTTTCTTTAGATACTTTCTAATCTCGTAATCTTCAATCAAGGTGTCAGCAAAATCCTTATTAGATGCATACCATTTAGCATCCCAATCTTTGATTATGCCAACCCTTAATCCATGCGGATTAATTTTTTGGCCCACGAACATATCCCTCCTTGTTATTTCTTTTCGTCCAATATGACGGTAATATGACTGGTCCTCTTTCTAATTCTTGCAGCCCTGCCATGTGCCCTTGGTCTATATCTCTTAAGGGTTGGGCCCTGGTTTGCATAGACTTCAGCCACGTACAGATTATCACGATCCATTCCCAGATTGTTTTCCGCATTTGCAGCTGCAGAGTTCAATACCTTTAGTACCGGTTCAGCTGCTGCTTTTGGGGTATTAGCTAAAATAGCTTGGGCTTCACCTAGACTTTTATTGCGGATAAGGTCTATAACCACTTTAACTTTTCTAGGAGACATTCGTATATATCTGGCAGTGGCTCTGGGACGTTTGTCAGCATTTTCTCTACGTTTAATTGCTTTTTCTTTAATCCTTGTTGCCACTTTGTTTTCCTCCTTCCCAAATCCTACTTGAGTGCAGTGGATCTTTCGGTATGACCACTATGCCCTCTAAAGGTCCGTGTGGGAGCGAATTCTCCCAATTTATGGCCTACCATTTCTTCAGTTATATAAACCGGTACATGTTTTCTCCCATCATGGACTGCTATGGTGTGCCCTACCATCTCAGGAAATATGGTAGAAGCTCTGGACCATGTCTTAACAACGCTCTTTTTACCGGACTTATTCATTTCATTTATCTTCTTCATGAGACTTTTGCATACATAAGGTCCCTTCTTAACAGAACGACTCATATTGTGCCTCCTTTCACTCCCTTTTTGAGCACTATATTATTAATCGTTAACAATAGGGGCTTAGCCATTTCTACGCTTAACAATATACTGATTGGACTTCTTGCTCTTTTTCCTGGTCTTGTATCCCAGTGTAGGTTGACCCCAAGGTGTCACTGGAGAAGGCATTCCTATAGGTGCTCTTCCTTCACCACCACCATGTGGGTGATCTACAGGGTTCATAGCGGAACCACGTACTGTTGGTCTAAAGCCCATATGGCGTTTACGGCCAGCTTTTCCAATAGTTATATTCTCATGATCTAAGTTACCCACTTGACCTATGGTAGCCTTACAATCAAGTAAAATCAGCCTTACTTCTCCTGATGGCAGTCTTACATGGGCGTACCTGCCTTCTTTGGCCATTAATTGTGCAGAGTTACCAGCTGCACGAACTAGCTGTCCTCCCTTACCAGGAGTAAGCTCTATATTATGAATAACAGTACCTACTGGAATATCTCTCAGAGCCAAGGCGTTTCCTACCTTGATGTCTGCATCAGGACCTGACATAACTGTGTCTCCGTCCTTTAATCCATAAGGTGCTATTATATATCTCTTCTCTCCATCTGCATAATGCAGTAGAGCAATGTTGGCACTTCTGTTTGGATCATATTCGATTCCAGCTACCTTTGCGGGAATTCCATCCTTATCCCGTTTAAAGTCAATTATTCTATACTTTCTCTTTACTCTGCCTCCCCTGTGACGAACGGTAATACGGCCGTCAGAATTCCTTCCTGCTTTGTATTTAAGAGGCACCAGCAGGCTCTTTTCAGGGGTATCCTTGGTTATCTCATCAAAGGCAGAAACTGTCATATGCCTTCTAGCAGGAGAAGTGGGTCTATATTTTCTGATCGCCATTTTTTTCCCTCCTTACTGTCTTCTCTATGCCATACCTTCGAAGAATTCAATAGGCTTGCTATCAGGTGTTAGCTTAACAATGGCTTTCTTTCTTTCAGGTCTACGTCCAACGTACATGCCTTGCCTCTTAAGCTTTCCTTGTTGCCTAATTGTTGTAACTCCTTCGACTTTGACTCCAAATATCTCTTCAACAGCTTTTTTGATTTCAGTCTTATTTGCTTTTACGTCTACTAAAAAAGTATATTTCCTGTCTGCAAGCTGATCATAGCTTTTTTCAGTTAAAACAGGTCGAAGGATTATATCATGTGGATTTTTCATTACGCATACACCTCCTCGACCTTTTGGACAGCCTCCTGTGTAATAATGAATTTATCATAATTCAATATATCAAGGACATTTAATGTATTAACGGAAGCAAGTTTGATTCCTTGAATATTACCAGAAGCTCTAGCTACTACCTCATCCTTTTCTGGTAATACCACTAAGGCTTTTCCATCAATTCCAAGGTTTTTCAGTACCTTCACCATTTCCTTGGTCTTGGGCTGTGCCAGCTCTAGGCTATCTAGCACTAATATTTCATCATTTTTTACCTTTGATGTTAATGCAGATTTCAATGCCAGTCTTCGCATTTTCTTAGGCATCTTAAAGCTATAATCTCTTGGTTTGGGAGCAAAAGCTACTCCACCCTTTACCCATATAGGAGAACGGATGCTTCCATGGCGGGCACGGCCAGTTCCTTTTTGTCTCCATGGCTTAGCCCCACCTCCTCTAACTTCAGCACGTGTTAGGGCAGACTGAGTTCCTTGACGCTTATTGGCCAGCTGCATTCTTACTGCTTGGTGTAATAAAGCTTCATTTATTTCTACGTCAAATATATCTTTGTTTAACTCCAGTTCCCCTACTGTTGCTCCTTCTATATTATAAACTGCTACTTTGGGCATACCCTTTCCTCCTTTCCCGTGTCCTGTTTAAACTATTTATTCCTTTTTACAGTTTCCCTGATCATAAGCAAGTTACCCTTTGGCCCAGGGACAGCGCCTTTAACCAATATTAGGTTTCTTTCAGCATCTACTTTAACAATTTCTAGATTCTGTACTGTAGTGCGTTCATTACCCATTCTTCCAGGGAGTTTTTTATTCTTAAATACTCTGCTGGGATAGCTCGCTGCACTCATAGCTCCTGGCCCTCTGTGATAGTGAGAACCGTGGCTCATAGGACCTCTTGCATGTCCCCATCTTTTAATATTTCCAGCAAACCCTTTTCCCTTAGATCTGCCTGTAATATCTACACGATCTCCTTCTTCAAAAACGTCCACTTTAATCTCTTGGCCTACTTCATAATTTTCCACATCATCCAAACGGAATTCGCGCAAATATCTTCTATAAGGGACACCTGATTTATCAAAATGTCCTTTTAAAGGCCTATTAACGAGTTTTTCTCGAATATCTCCATACCCCACTTGGACAGCATTGTACCCATCCTTGTCTTGGGTTTTGATCTGGGTTACCACACAAGGACCAGCTTCAATGACAGTAACAGGAATAACATTACCTTCTTCGGTAAACAGCTGAGTCATCCCTAGCTTTTTACCCAGAATCCCTTTCTTCATCTTGTTCAACCTCCGTTCCGCGAGAAATTATCTTGATCTCTTCACGCTTGCTTTATAGTTTAATCTCAATATCTACACCAGCGGGCAGATCCAGTCTCATCAAAGAATCGACGGTTTTAGAGGTGGGACTTAATATGTCAATTAGACGTTTATGAGTCCTCATCTCA
Organism: Clostridiales bacterium; assembly: GCA_012522165.1. Classification (GTDB taxonomy): domain Bacteria; phylum Bacillota; class Clostridia; order Caldicoprobacterales; family UBA3941; genus JAAYGY01. Next base: position 528 of record JAAYKZ010000222.1, on the reverse strand, counting down.
AACTGCTCACGGGAATCCTTATATTTGTGTGGGGCCCGTAGAATGGTAATAATGTTCTTTTCAGTAGGTAATGGGATTGGACCCGACACCCTTGCACCGGTTTTCTTCGCCGTCTCCACGATTCGCTCCGCTGATTGATCAATTAATCTATGATCATAAGCTTTCAACTTAATTCTTATTTTTTGACTTGCCATGTCTTCCCTCCTTATATCCCTTCAGGAGATTCTCCCGTGTACACTCAGCCGTGCGTGCCATAACACCGCAGCACAACTCTTTCATTTTAATATAAAAGACGTATAAAATCAAGGTTTTTTTGCCATTTATCCTTAAAATATCTTTACAATAATTAGTGACAGGAGTAATAACTCCCGCCACTAAATTACTTTTTATTATTCAATGCTGGAAACAACGCCAGCACCAACAGTTCTACCACCTTCGCGGATAGCAAATCTTAGTCCTTCTTCTATAGCAATGGGGGTGATAAGCTCTACTTCCATGTCAATGTTGTCACCAGGCATTACCATCTCT
>JAAYKZ010000221.1 GCA_012522165.1 Clostridiales bacterium | reverse complement strand
TAACTTTAAAAAAAGTAAGTCTACTTTTCTTTTAAACAGGGAGGCGTTAGAAATGAAGCCCATTAATATTATTTCTGCACACAACAGTAGTGTATTAAAAATTAAGAATAGAGAATTAAGAGAAGGGTTTGACTTATCAGGGCATGAGTCTAAAACATTGTCAAAGCTTATTGACCTGCTGAAAGACCAAGGCGCTCATTCAGGCTGTTTTGATGGATATTATGTAGGTTATTCCATAAAACAGATAGGAAAAGAATTTGATTTATTAAGATTTAGTGAGGATTTAGTAATTAATATTGAGCTTAAAGCACCCCTAAATGAGGGGGTGAAAGAAAAGAAAATCAGCCGTCAAATGAATCAGAATTATTATTATCTCAAGTTTTTAGGGAAAGAGATACTAATTTATACATATATTGAAGATGATGGTCTGTATATATTGAATTGTCAAAATGGTCAAGTTGAAAAAGTAGACGCTTCCCAACTAGTAGAGGCTTTGATGAATCAAAAGGTGGATTATAAGATTGATCCAGACCATTTGTTTATACCAAGACACTATTTAGTTTCTGTTTTCAACGATACTGAACGATTTTTAAGTGGGGAGTATTTTTTAACTAATCATCAGCAGAATATAAAAAAAGAAATACTATCTTATATCAATAAAAGAGACTATAAGATGTATTGTATTCAAGCAAGTGCAGGAACAGGAAAAACCTTACTGGGATATGATATTGCCAGATATATGATAGAGCATAACTACTCACCGTTAGTAATACATTGTGGCAAGCTAAACCATGGACACCTAAAATTAATTGAGTTGGGTTGGGAAATATACTCTGCTAAAGATATTGACAAGGGTTTTATTTGCAGGTGGAATAACAGCAATATAGATATAGTTATAGTTGATGAGGCACAGAGAATATCAAGGATTCAATTGGATCTTATTATTGATAAATCTATTAATTTGAAACTGCCCATAATATTCATGTATGATTTTAATCAATACCTAATAGCAGGAGGTTCAAAAGATATTTATGACTATATTCAAAAATCTAAGAAAGATATCCCTGTGATCAAGAGAAGATTGACTAATAAAATTAGAACAAACAAGGAGATGGCTTCATTTATTGAGAATTTAATCCATATAGGAAGCAGTAAATCCTATTTGAATTATGAAAATATAACTATTGAGTACTTCAGTGAACTAGAGGATATAGTTGAATATATTGGAAATTTAGAAAAACATCATGACTGGAAAGCGATAGCCTATACACCCTCAAGCAACAATCTAGAGTCATCTGTTAAGATGGGTAACATTTGTGAAACAAGGGTCCATGATGTTATTGGACAAGAGTTTTCCAAAGTCGTATTGATTATGGATTCAAGCTTTAAATATAATAAAGATGGAAGACTTGAAGTGAAAGAAGCATACTCTGATGCAATTGGAATGTTATATCAGATTGTAACTAGAGTAGTTGAAGAATTAAAAATAATAGTTCATGACAACCCAGATTTATTTATTAAATTGCTGGGAATTAAACACTTCAAAATAAAGGAGTTGGAAGAGCCTTATTCCAATAAGGTATAAAAATTGCAAGGGACTAGAATTTAAATCAGTGATTGTTCTAGGACATGATACCTATTATCCTAGATTTGGATTTAAACCTGCAAGTACTTGGGGTATAAGGCCTCCCTTTGATGCATTCGACAGCGTATTTATGGTTATGGAACTTGAGATAAGTATATATGCTGCAACAGGATGCCTGAAGCTGTTAGGATAGTTTTCTCTTTAGAAACTTCAATGCAAGATTGCCCTGATGTATTACATAAGTTATTGAAACACATGAATCGCACTAAATCACCATAGCGTTGATAATGAAGTAGATTGCCTGCCATTGTTAAGGCATAGATCCAGGTTGGTCTACTTTTACAAAAATCGATTCCCATGTTGATTATAATAATGTTTTGTATAAGGAGCCAATGTTAAATCACGGTTTTGTAAGGCTTCCGTGTCGGTGTAATATATTTGATTAGGATATAACAATATTATAGATTATAGTTCTCTTAGAGAAATTAGTTTAGTAGATAGTTATGTGGGAGAGTATGTAAGAAGAGGCAGATTTAAATGTGTAAGATAGATTTCTTAAGCCTGATTAATTAAGATAAATTTATACTACATTGAATGAAAACAGAAAGTTAGGTATAATGTTACCAGCCAATTATTGTTGTGACCAAATTCATAAAAAACAAGGCTTCTTTCATATATAAATCATACTGAATATGTTATACTATGAATATATGTATCTATTTTAGTGGTATACTAGAAAATAATAACATAAAGGAAAGTGCTAATCTTTTTATATAACTATCTAAATGTATTTCATCACGTTTCTTATTAAACCAATGAATTATCATAGAATAAAGGAGGACAAAAATGAATAAAAAGGATTGGCAAAATCCACAGTTCCTGCAAAAAGG
>JAAYKZ010000220.1 GCA_012522165.1 Clostridiales bacterium | reverse complement strand
AGAGATGGTAATGCCTGGTGACAACATTGACATGGAAGTAGAGCTTATCACCCCCATTGCTATAGAAGAAGGACTAAGATTTGCTATCCGCGAAGGTGGTAGAACTGTTGGTGCTGGCGTTGTTTCCGGCATTATGGAGTAGTCTAGAAGTTAAATGGGATGATATAAGAGACTGGTCATTATCACCAGTCGCTTATTTAATGTAATATTAGTCTATTCCTGTAAACCAGTTAATCTCAAAGCTTATTTTACTGGAAAGATAAAAATGCATTATGAGAGTAGTTCAATAGATGTTGAACTAGCACAATAGATTGGGTTATAATAAATGTATCTATGTGTGGAAATATAATTGACAGAAACTTATATATGTGTTAAATTAATTAAGTATTTATGCTTAAGGTAGGTGTTCTAAATGAGAGTAAAAGTAACCTTAGCTTGTACAGAGTGCAAGCAGCGCAATTACAATACCACTAAAAACAGACAGACTAACTCCGAACGTCTGGAACTGAGAAAATATTGTAAGTTCTGCAGAAGTCACACCCTTCATAGAGAAACCCGATAAAGCCTTTTAGCTGGTAAGGCTTGGTATAACTATAGCCGATATGGCTAAAATAAGGATGTGAATGTTATGGCAAAGGGAAAAGCAGCTTCTAAAGCTGTAACAAGGAAAAACAAGCCAAGAAAAGGGCTAAGGAAGTTTTTCCGAGAAGTTATATCTGAGGTCAAAAAAGTTTCATGGCCTAATGTTAAAGATTTGACCAATCACACAATAGTAGTTGTGGTTCTTATTTTGTTATTTGCCATTGCAATTGGTATTGTGGATTTTGGATTAGGTAAATTGTTTACATTAATTTCTTAATTAAGGAGGGATGGGTCACATAGCTTGACCCTAGGTCTTATGTCTGAAAAAGAAAGGGACCAAGAAGCAAAATGGTATGTGGTCCATACCTATTCGGGATACGAGAATAAGGTTAAGGCCAACCTAGAAAAGATGGTTGAGAACCGTGGTCTCCAAGATTTGATTTTTGAGATCAAAGTTCCCATGGAAGAGCATATCGAGGTTAAAGATGGGAAAAGGAGATCTGTCATGCGCAAAATATTCCCAGGATATGTAATAGTGAAGATGGTTATGACAGATGAATCTTGGTATGTAATCCGTAATACTCGTGGTGTCACGGGATTTGTAGGTCCTGGCTCCAAACCCATACCTCTTACCGATGAGGAAATAAGGAAATTGGGTGTTGAAGATATCCCAGTGGAGCTAAAGGCAGAAGTTGGGGACAACGTTCGAGTTATATCGGGGCCATTGGAAAACTTTATTGGAGTTATAGAAGAGATTTATCCCGATAAGCAAAAAGTGCGTGTATCTGTATCTATGTTTGGGAGAGAAACTCCTATTGACTTGGATTTTGACCAGATACAAAAAATCTAAGACCTTGAAACTGAGGAGGTGTCAACATGGCAAAAAAAGTAACAGGAATCATAAAATTACAGATCCCAGCAGGCAAAGCAACACCAGCACCACCTGTAGGATCAGCTTTAGGACCACATGGTGTTAATATAATGGGTTTCTGCAAGGAATTTAATGAAAAAACAGCTAAGCAGGCAGGGCTAATTATTCCAGTTGTAATTACCGTATATCAGGATCGTTCCTTTACCTTCATTACCAAAACTCCTCCAGCTGCTGTTTTACTTAAGAAGGCTGCTGGTATTGATAAAGCATCTGGAAAGCCCAATGTAGAAAAGGTTGCTAAAGTTACAAAGCAACAAGTTCAAGAGATTGCAGAACTTAAAATGCCTGATCTAAATGCCGCAAGCTTAGAGGCAGCTATAAGCATGATTGAAGGAACTGCAAGAAGCATGGGTATTGTAGTAGAACAAAGAATTAACTAGGATATTAAGTGGGAGAAAGTCATAAGCTTTCGCCAAAACCACAAGGAGGTAAGAATATGAAAAAAGGTAAGAGATATATTGATAGCCTTAAATTGGTAGATCGTACAAAGCTGTATGATCCTGCAGAGGGTATCGAACTTGTAAAGCAGACAGCCAAGGCTAAATTTGATGAAACTATTGAAGCTAGCATTAGACTGGGCGTAAATCCTAGACATGCAGATCAACAAGTAAGAGGAGCTGTAGTACTTCCTCATGGAACAGGACGAACTGTAAAGGTTTTAGTATTTGCAAAAGGTGAAAAGGCCAAAGAAGCTGAACAAGCAGGAGCAGATTTTGTTGGCGCAGAGGAAATGGTCCAGAAAATTCAAGCAGAAAACTGGTTAGATTTTGACGTTTGTGTTGCAACTCCAGATATGATGGCTCTTGTAGGACGCTTAGGACGTATATTGGGACCAAAAGGATTAATGCCCAATCCTAAATCAGGTACTGTGACCATGGATGTAGCAAAGGCTGTTCAAGATATCAAGGCAGGTAAAGTAGAGTATCGCGTTGATAGAGCAGGAATTATCCATGTTCCTATTGGAAAAGCTTCTTTTGAAACCGAAAAGCTAAATGAGAACTTGTCAGTGCTTATGGATGCTGTTATAAAGGCAAAACCAGCTGCAGCTAAAGGAACCTACCTAAGAAGTGTTGTT
>JAAYKZ010000219.1 GCA_012522165.1 Clostridiales bacterium | reverse complement strand
TAGCATAAGATTTTTGACTGATGGGAGGTGGTGATTCCTTTGATGCTTAAATCCTCTTCTTTTACCCTTCTACCTAACTCCTTAATAAAGAATTCTACAGTAGAACCGGTACCTATGCCTACTGTCATGCCATTTTGAATTAAGTGGGCAGCAGCAATGCCTGCTTTTTCCTTCAGCTCCAGGTTATAAGAGCTAGCTTTCAAAGCACTCACCTCCAAGCATCCTCATCTATTATACCTTTAAAAAACACGTAGTGCAACCTTATTCGACAGGGTTTTATTGTCTATTATTTAACGAGTTTTTCTGCCAGAATTACCAAAGCCTTCTTTATTTGGGCAGCACTTTTACGGTATATTTCTATAGAACCCCCAAAAGGATCCTGGATATCCAAATTTCCCTGGTTTTCCTGTCCTTCATTTGCATACTCAATTAAAGTGTAAACCTTACCTCTAGAACCTGGGTCCATAATTAACACCATATCCCTATGCCTTTGGGTCATGGTGAGTATAAGGTCTGCTTTTTTAATAAGTTCTTCTGTCAACTGGGTGGCACTGTGGCAGGTAAGATCAATGCCCAGCTCCTGCATAGCTTTTATGGCGTTAGGGCTTGCCTTGTCTCCATTTCTGGCCGCTACTCCTGCTGAAATAACATTAATATCCTTAAATTTATCTGGATAATTCTTTTTTAGAATGTCCTTAAATAAAGCCTCTGCCATGCTACTTCTACAGGTGTTGCCAGTGCAAACAAATAGAATGGTTTTCATTGTATTATCAACTCCCTACTTACTTTCATTGCTGACATTTATGACATGAAACCCAGCTGCCCTAATCATTCGATTCATAACAGCTAAACCTTCGTCCCTTTCGTCTACCCACTCTGCCAAAATTATATCTACCCCAATGTGATCAAATTCTCTTAAAGAATTAAAGAGCCTTGCGGCTATTAAAGCAGGTTGCCTACGGCTGCCCAGGCTGATTAAATATCCGCCTCCATATTTATCTATGGTTTCATCTGTTGCTAATATACCCACTTTTTTGCCTTCAATAACGTATTCTTTTGCCCTCTTGCTGATTTCTGCAGCCATGGCATCTAGATTTTCCCCTCTAAAGATTATAACCTGAGCTTTAGGTGAATAATGAGTGTACTTCATACCGGGAGATTTAGGAGACTGCCCCTTTGTTAAAGGCTTTAGAACTGTCTCATCAACTCTTACGTTTCCCAGTATTGGCCTTAACATCTCCAGAGTAATTGCTCCTGGCCTTAAAATGATAGGAACTTCACCACTCATGTCCAATACAGTTGATTCAATTCCTACTTGACAGGGTTCTATCCCATCCAAGATCATAGGAATAATATTGGACAGGTCTTCAAATACATGCTGAGCAGTGGTGGGACTTGGCCTGCCTGAACGATTGGCACTAGGCGCAGCAATGGGCACACCGGCCTTTTCTATAAGGGCCAAAGCTATGGGATGGTTGGGCATACGAAGGGCCACAGTTGACAGACCAGCAGTTGTTTCATCAGTTACTATACTGGATTTTTTCAGTATAATAGTAAGGGGGCCTGGCCAAAAAGTCTCCATTAGTTTATAGACCTCCGCCGGCACCCCCAATACCAAGGGCTTTATATCCTCTTTCTTAGAAACATGTACTATCAGGGGATTGTCATTTGGCCTGCCCTTGGCTTCAAAGATTTTATTTACTGCTTGTCCATCTAAAGCATTTGCACCTAAACCATATACGGTTTCTGTTGGAAAAGCCACTACCTGCCCCTGTCTTATTAAGGCAGCTGCTTCTTCTATAGCTTTATAATTCTTTTGTACATCATGAATTTTATATACCTTGGTTTCCAAAGCAACTTACTCCTTATAGTATAAATGTTTATATTTATATAAT
>JAAYKZ010000218.1 GCA_012522165.1 Clostridiales bacterium | reverse complement strand
GGTTAAATTTAATAGATATATTATATAGTCTACCGGCAATTTTTTTAGCTTTTTCTTTTCATGAGTTTGCTCATGCTTTTGTAGCTTATCGTATGGGGGATGCTACTCCAAAGCTACAAGGCCGTTTAACATTAGACCCTTTAGCCCATGTAGATTGGATTGGCCTTATTATGTTTGCAATATTTGGATTTGGTTGGGCTAAGCCGGTACAGGTTAACCCTTCCAATTTTAGAAATCGTAAGTGGGGAGATATATTAGTAGCTTTAGCTGGACCTTTGGCAAATATATTATTGGCCTTTTTGGCTTTATTGATTGTTCAAATATTATCTTATAGCAGCAATCTAAATAGTGGTATGGCTATCTTACTGTCAATATTGTATAAGATTGTATCTTTGAATATAGTTTTTGCTTTCCTTAACTTGATCCCTGTTCCTCCATTTGATGGATATAAAATAGTTAAAAATTTGTTTTTTAGAAAGAACATTAAATTCTTTTGGCTATTGGAAAGATATAGCATAATAATACTGTTTGCTATGATACTATTGAATGTTTTTAGCTTTTTGATTAGGATTCCCTATTCCTTTACATATAAGTATTTGGATCGTTTAACAGCTTGGATTGTAGCTCTTTTCTTTTAAGGATATTTAATATGGGAGGATTATATGGATTATCATGTCAAACTTGATATGTTTGAAGGTCCTTTGGACCTCTTGTTGCACCTAATATCTAAAGCTAAAATAAAGATAGAAGATATATCCATTACTGAAATCACTGAGCAGTATCTAGATTATCTAGATAAAATGAAGGAATTTGATGTAGAGATTGCCAGTGAATTTTTGGTTATGGCTGCTACTTTATTATATATAAAGTCACGGTCATTACTACCTAAACAAAAATATGAAGAACAAGAAGAGTCAGATCCAGAACAAGATCTTATTAGAAGATTAGCGGAATATAAAAAGTATAAGGAAGCAAGTGAGAAGCTAAGAAAAAGAGAGAATATATATTCCAACATCTACTATAAGTTGCCAGAAGAATTAGTTGATGAAAAGGAAAAAAACACCTCTACTCTAATAGAAGGAGATGTTAATGATCTGTTATTGGCCTTTTTAAAGATAATGGCTCAAAGAGATGTGCAAAAATCTGAAAGAAGGATATATCCTATTACCAGGCGATCCATTAGCGTTTCTCAAAGAATACAGCAAATAAAGATAATTCTTTCTAAAACTTCTCAATGTAGCTTTTTTCAACTCCTGGAAGATAACTGCCATCGCTCGGATGTGGTTGTAACTTTCTTGGCCGTGCTTGAGATGTTAAAGGATAATCAAATACGTATTTATCAACAAGGGCAATTTGAAGACATAGTTATTAGGGGGGCTTAGTGAAGGATATGGATGAACGTAATATAATGGGCCTAATAGAGACCCTTTTATTTGTCTCTGGAGACGCTATTCCTGTAAAAAGAATAGCGGATTTTTTGGATATGGATGTGAGAAAAGCGAGAAAACTCATGGAAAAACTCATTGATACTTTTAATTTTGAACGTAGGGGTTTACAGATAATACGCGTAAATGATAGTTATCAATTAGCCACTCGGCCAGAGTACGGAGAATACATAGAAAAATTTTTCGGAGGGGATAAAAAACAAACCTTATCCCAAGCTGTTTTAGAAACTTTATCTATAATTGCATATAGACAGCCTATTACTCGTATGGACATAGAACTAGTTAGAGGTGTTAAATGTGAATATGCAATTAATGTTCTTATGGAAAAAGGTTTAATTAAAGAAGTTGGAAGAATGGACGCTCCAGGAAGACCAATATTATACGGCACCACGGATTTATTTCTAAAAAGTTTTGGCTTAACATCATTAGAAGAATTACCTCCTTTAGAAGAAGAATGAGAAGAATAATAAGTATCAATCTAGCCCCATGTATTTTTTTTATTGAATGTGAAAAAATAGCAAATATAGCTATATGATGGGGTGTCTGGATTGATATATTTTTTTATTGTTTTAGTGTTGATCCTTTTATTTGTCATTTTTATAAACTTTGAGTTAGACATCAAAATAAAAATACAAAATAAAAGCAATTATGTTTTTTTTATTCTTAAATTGTTTAGAGGTTTTATTC
>JAAYKZ010000217.1 GCA_012522165.1 Clostridiales bacterium | reverse complement strand
ATCCCCTTTTTTATAAAGCACATAGTCGCCATAACAAAATAATTCAGTTGCTGCGAGTAAACGACTATTAGGCTTTCTGCATCCTCTAGCCATCACCGAAATCTTGCCTAGATTAGGCGATAGGAGTGTAATCATGCGATCTGCTTCTCTAAAATTAGTGTAACGCAGTATCACTCCTTGGGTGGGCAGATGTCTGGTAATCTCTTTCATTTTTTTCCCTCTCCCCATACCTCTCTATCTCTTTATATAATAAATAACTTGTAATTGAGCCAGTTTTCTTAAAAACATTCCAGACTAGATCCTTCATTTTTATGCCTCCCCTTTTACCCTTATAACTAGTAAAGTAATATACACATCATTAGCATTTCCACCATATATCAGCTATATTCGATGTAAAATAATCCGGAAGCGACAATAAACGACATTAATTTCTGTCATCATAGCCTAGATTTCTTAAGGCTATTATACTATTTCTCCAATCCTCAGTAACCTTTACCCACAGCTCGAGATATACCTTAGTTCCTAGAAGATTTTCTATATCCTTTCGTGCTCTTTGACCTATTTGTTTTAGCATCTGTCCTCTTTTTCCAATGACTATTCCTTTGTGGGATTTTTTCTCCACATATATAGTGGCATAAATGTCAATTAATGGCTGATCTTTTCTTTCTCTAATGCTGGTTATCTCCACTCCAATACCATGGGGTATTTCTTCACGCAATAGTTCTAGTGCTTTTTCCCTAATGAGTTCTGCTATTATTACCCGCTCCGGTTGATCAGTAATCATATCATCGGGATAATATTTTGGACCTTCGTCTAGATGCTCTAAAATTTCACCTTCCAACTGATCTAGGTTTGTTCCTAGAAGAGCCGACACTGCAACATAATTATCTAAATTGTTAAATTCTGTTCTAAATTTTTCTATTCTCTTTGATAATTCCTCAGAGGATAATCTATCAGCTTTATTAAGAGCTACAATAACAGGTGTTTGGACATCTTGTAACATCTCTATAATGTTTCTATCGCCTGCTCCAATTCCATCTGCTATATCCAGTACTAATACTATAACGTCAACTTCATCTAGAGTACTAGTGGCGGTTTTTACCATATATTCACTTAGCTTATTCTTAGCTCTATGTATACCTGGAGTATCAATAAAAACAATTTGATAGTGTTCCCTAGTTAGAACACAATGTATTCGGTTTCGGGTAGTTTGAGGTTTGTCCGAAACAATAGCTATCTTCTCGCCAACTAGGGTATTAAGCAAGGTTGACTTACCCACGTTGGAACGTCCTATCACCGCAACAAAACCTGATTTAAATTTTTGATCCATCACATCACCTTTTATCTTAAAATGCATTAAATTTACTCATTATACAAGTAGTATTAGCCTATTGTGCTAATTATAATATGCCATTAACCAGAAAGCCAAGTTTTCTCAGCCATATCAGTGACAGCGTTTACTTGCAAAAAATCAATCAACATTTAAATTATCAAATGCATAAGGCATTAGCTCCACTAAGTTATACTCCTTAAATTTTCCATTGCAGTTTCCTACGATTATTTTTGGTATCTTGAACTCTACCATAACCTGACGGCATATTCCGCAAGGAAAAGTAAAATCATTAGAATCTGAGACTACGGCAATAGCTCTAAAAGCTTTCTGCCCCTGTGACACAGCTTTAAATATGGCCACTCTTTCAGCACAACAAGTTGCGCCAAAGCTAATATTCTCAATATTACAGCCTGTATATATTTTATCATCAACATCAATTAATGCTGCACCTACTCTAAAACCAGAATAAGGTGCATAAGCATTGATTTTTGCTTTAATAGCTTCTTCTATTAATCTATTATTCATATTTATCTTCCATTTCCACTAAATTTATAAGTACATCTCTAAACTTTAGCTAACTGAAAGGCTAAAATAGTTAGTATAATACCCAAGATAGCGCCTATTATTATCTCTTTTGTAGTATGAATACCTGCCTCATAGCGGCTGTGTAATACCATGAGAGCCATCAATATACTTAATGTGGAAATCAAAGCATTACCGCTAATTAAGGTTATACAGGTAAATAATGAAAAAGCAAGAGCACTATGACCACTAGGCATGCCCCCTCGTAAAAAGGTGCCTGTCTGGTTTATATTCTTGATGATTATAACAGCTATTGCTACTACTAACAAACTAGCTGCCGTAACATGAACCGGCATAGTTTTTATTTTACTTATTAAAGATAAAGATAATTTATCTATCTTATCATAGAACAATAAGTAACCTATGATTAGGGCATTAATGGCAGTTACCAAAACCGCGCCAGCTGCCACATTTTTCACTTTTTTAGCCAACGGATGATAATCTTTTTTTATCATATCTACTATAGTTTCTATAGCAGTATTAATCATTTCTGCTGCTACCACTAAGGTAATGGCTATAACAAGAAGAATGAATTCAATTCTAGATAGATGATAAAATATAGCAGCAAGTAATACCAGAAGGGCGATAACTAGGTGGATCTTCATGTTCCTCTCTGACCTAAAAGCCTGAATTAAACCATCTATGGCATCGTTGAAGCTTTCTATTAGATTTCTTTTATGCTTCATTTTCTTTTCACCCTTCCGCGAAAACCACCCTATCTAAAACCTGGTCAAATTCAAAGCTTTCAAAACAGCTTCTTCCTTACTTCGCATTTTATTTCTATCATCTTCTGTCATATGGTCATATCCTAAAAGGTGCAACATACCATGAACAATTAAGAATCCTAACTCCCTCTCAAAGCTATGACCATATTCTTCAGCCTGTTCTTTTACTTTTTCCATAGATACTATTATATCTCCTAAAATAATCGCACCGCTATCAGGGTCTATGTCATTATTAAATGTGTTGACATCTAAGGATTTTTGTCCAGACTTTAAATCTAATATGGGAAAGGAAAGCACATCTGTAGCTTTATCTACACCCCTATACTCTGAATTAATCTTTCTTATATCTTGATTATCTACCAAGATTATATCTACCATTGCTTTTAAATGGAATTCTTCAATATCAAGCACTTTTTTTATAGAATTATATATTAGCTTTTCCGTATCCTGGGTAATTTCTATCTTGTCCTGGTTGTTATCAATTTCGATAATTATATCCATATCCATCTCCATATCTGTTGCCCTTTCTTCAGATTACTTTTTTTCTTCTATATTAGGATACTCAATTCTTTCATGAAAAACACCTGTCATAACCCCAGAAAAAGCATTTGCAACAGTATTTAAATCCTTAAGGGTCAAATGACAATCATCTAACTGCCCGTCATCCATTTTATCCTTTATAAGCTTGCGAATTAGTCGTTCTACCTTGCCCGGTGTAGGATCGGAGATTGATCTCACTGCAGCCTCAACAGTATCAGCTAACATGACAATAGCTGTTTCCTTCTTTTTTGGCTTAGGCCCTGGATATCTAAAATCGTCTATATGAATCCTATTTTCATTATTATTTTCCTTGGCTTTATGGTAAAAGTAAGCTACAGCAGTTGTTCCATGGTGTTGAGAAATAAAATCTTGCACTACTCTAGGCACCTTATATCTTTTAGCCAGTTCTACACCATCCTTGGCATGGGATATTATAATATTAGTGCTTAATGTAGGACTTAGTTTATCATGAGGATTTCCGGTAGCAATCTGATTTTCTTTAAAATAAAGAGGCCTTTTTAACTTACCAATATCATGGTAATAAGCACCTACCCTGGCCAATAGGCCATCTGCTCCTATGGCCTCTGCGGCATTTTCAGCTAGATTAGCAACGATAATGCTGTGATGGTATGTTCCTGGAGCTTCCATAAGCAGGCGTTTTAGAACTGGATGATTGGGATTGGCTAATTCCATTAATTTTATAGGCGTAACTATGCCAAATAGATTCTCCCATATAGGCAAGGTTCCTATTAAAAAGACTCCAGACAACAATCCGCTGCCTATTCCCCAGGTGGATATTTTTAATGAAGAAAACCATTCACCAGAAGACAACATTTCTAAACTAAATATGCTCATTAAGTTAACACAACTAACTGCTAGTCCTGCCCATACCAAGGCATTTCTCTGCTCTGCCCTGTTGCAGAGATATATACCCACTATTCCTCCTGTAATCCCCATTATCATAATGTATAAGTTATTATCCAACATTATACCTATTAAGATGGATAAGGCTATATTTATGATTCCCGCGGTTGTAGGGCCTATTAATACCGTTAGCAGCATTGCTCCTAATGCTATAGGAATGAGGTATTGATGCAATTGGCTAACTGCTAAAGCTAATCCTAGCACCACCCATATTATTAGGCTTATCATTAATAAATGGGATGGATTTTCTACTACCCGCTTTTCAAAAGCCAATAGATATAATATTACAATTAGCTCTACTAATAAGACCATCAGCCCTATACTCATATATGCAGTCACATCTATCTTATCTTCTTTTAATAGTCCCAACTCTTGAAGCATCTTATACTGCTTCTGGGTTATAGGCTGACCTGCTTGAACAATATACTGCCCTTTTTTATAAATTACTGGCTCTACACTCTGAGCTGCTCTCTCTTTCTCCTGTTCAGTAGCTTCCTGATCAAACACCATATTGGGCTTTAACACCGATACTCCGACGGTAGTACCTAGAAGCCTTACTTCATTGGATACTGGTAGAGACATTATTTCATCTCTCAAGGTATTCCTGGCCTCTAATAAATTATCTTGTTTTATATGCAGATCTAGTAATTTATTTAAAGTTTTTAACAACTGATCCTTTAACTGAACCAATTCATCTTCATCAGCATTAAGACAAGTTAATATTTCATCATTAGATAACATAATGGGGAAATCTTCCTTTATTTCCCCAATAAATTGATCTGTCAAAATGTCATCGGGACTTGGTTCATGGTTCTCTGTCTGTTGTTGATCTATTATTTGCTCATCCTGACTATCCTGAATTTCTTGCTTTTTTTGCAATTCTTTCTTATAATCTTCATACTTATTTTGAGCTAGTTGTCTGGCCATTTGGATTTGATCAAATATTTGCTCTATTTCTACAATTACGCTCTCGGTAATATTTTCATCAAATCGATATATATTGGACACACTCTCCCTAGCAGCCTGCCTAAGCTCCTCGGTAGTCAGGGTATCTTCTACATCTCTTGTAGCACTTATAGGATGTTGGAGAATGTCTCCAACCTTAAGAGTGTATTGCTTAGGCAATATAACAGCCATAAGCATAATAAAGATTATGACATAATTGACAATAGCCAGCACCGCCCCTAAAAACTTAGGACTTCGAATAAAAGTCACAAACTGCCTTATAGAAGGAGGATTGTCCTTTTTAATAGCAACCTGATTCACATTAATCTCTCCTCTTTTTAGTAGAAGAATTACCCTTATTGTAATTGTCATAGGCTCTTATAATTGCCATAACTAGCTCATGCCTAACTACGTCTCTATCAGTCAAATATACAAATTCAATGCCTTTAATACCCTTTAATACTTGGATAGCCTCTTCAAGACCGGATTTCGCTCCTGTAGGTAAATCAATCTGAGTAATATCTCCGTTTATTACTGCCTTAGAACCAACTCCCAAACGGGTTAAGAACATTTTCATTTGCTCTGAAGTGGTATTCTGTGCCTCATCTAGTATAATAAAAGCGTCATCTAAAGTTCTTCCACGCATATAGGCCAAGGGAGCTACTTCAATAACCCCCCGTTCAATAAGTCTAGTATAGGTTTCTAATCCCATTAAATCATGAAGGGCATCATATAGGGGTCTTAAATAGGGATCTACTTTGTTTTGCAAATCTCCAGGGAGAAAGCCTAACTTTTCTCCCGCTTCAACTGCTGGTCGTGTCAGTATTATCCTGCTTATTTCTTTGCATTTAAAAGCATTTACTGCCATGGCCATGGATAGATATGTTTTCCCAGTTCCTGCAGGGCCTATACCAAATACTATATCATTCTGTCTCATAGCCTTGACATACTGAGCTTGACCTAGAGTTTTGGCCTTGATTTGCTTACCCTTGTGGGTTATGCATACAACATCCCCCATAAGTTCACCAATATTATCAGCGTCGCCTTCCTTAGCTAACTGAATGAAATATCTCACTTTACCCCTATCTATTCTTCCATCATCCTTAATGCTATCCAATAGCTTAGTTATTACAGTATAAGCTATATCAACAGATTTATCATTGCCTAAAAGATGAAGCTGGGTTTCACGGGCCACTATCTGAACATCCAGCTCTTCCTCTAACAACTTCATATTTTCATCAAATTTGCCGAAAAGTTCTATCATTTGATTTAAATTCTCTATCTCAATTAATCTATCTTTTTGTATATCTTCCAAATAATATCCCCCTAGTTTACTGAAAGCTCAATCTGCTCAGCAATATCTTCTAATACTTCTACATATACTATAGCTTTATAGCCTATATCTTTAATAATATCGTATTTGAACTTTTTGTCAATAATTTTTGCACCATTGGGTATATTTTTCAGAGCATTCTCCATTGCTTCTTCAGATGCTTTTTCCTTGGCTATCCTGTCTATATCCCTCCCCGAACTTCTTTTTACTTCATAATAATCTCTAATCACCCATGCTAAACCTTTATCTCCATCTCCTCCTAGTAATGGCTGTCGTTTTTCTTCAACCTCATACTCATCAAAAGGTATATCCGGAGTGTCTATATTTATTTGCCAGTTTTTTGTCTCCAACACTTTATGAGTAATTTTTCTTCCTGTTCTAGTCTTTAATACACTACTAAAATCTGCCTGGCCCTTGCCTTCATACCAGGTTCTAGCCCAAATATTGGCTCTAGCATGTACATAACGGACGATTTGAGTATCTTGGTGTTCAATTATACCACTAACTAATAACTGGCCTTTTCTTACTGTATCTCCTACTTCTACTACCAGCTCTCCTTCCATCACTATAGGTTGATGAATGATGCCGTCCTTGGAAGCAACTATGTTACATGGGGTGCTGGTATCAATAAGTTTAGGGGGTTTTACTCCCTCCACTACTCTAACAATAGCTTTAGTACCTTTAAGCTCTATACTAACCCAAGATAGCCCAGGTAATTCTATTAACAGCTGATTCTCTATATCCCACAAATTCAGTTTACCTTTGTAAACACCTGCTTTTACCCCTTTTTGTTCTAAGAGCTTATATATAACCTCTTCGTCCACCTTCTGAGCTCCCTCTACTTCTACTACCCATATAATAGAGGATAATATGTATAAAATTACTAAAAAAATTAACATCCCTGCTATAAGCATTTTTCTATGTCTGAAGCGGTATGCTAAAAAGGGAAAACCTCTCTTTTCTTTAATCTTTACTTTACATCGTACTATGCGCACAATAGGAGGAAGGCTTTTAAAGTCTTTTATACTAATATTGGCAGTGAGGGATGTATAGTTTATCCTCTTTATACCCCACAGTTTTACGCCCCTACTCACACACAAATTAATAAATTTTTCTAAGGACAAGCCATCTACCCTAATTACAAGATATCCTAAAAAATAATTCCATATCTTTAAAAAAATCAAGGACTCCACCTCTACCTATTTCTGTCTATTATGTTTTAATAACTACTTATATGAATTCTATAGATTTTATCTTTCCGGTAATCATAATATCTTCGGCTGCTATATTGCGTAGATTTAGCTGATCTCCATGGACCTTTATTACTCCTACTGTTGAATTTACTCTTATGAGATTTGGGGTGTATTCTATAATCCCCCTATGATTTTCTACTAGCATCTGACTATCGCCTATGAGATTCAATTTAGGCATATTTAAAGTAATTTCTTTGGGTAATTCAAACATTTCAGACATTGTTGATTTTACTTGCTGTAACTTCTTTTTTTTCATAGCAAATTTCTCCCCAAATTGTAATAAGCTCCTATCTATTAAATTCTATGCTGAAAACAAAAAAACTAGAATGGATTCAACATTCTAGTTTTTATTATAATTATCTAATTTTCTGTCTCTGGCATTTAGGAGGAGCTAGAATTTCAGAAAGAATAATTCCTTCCACTAATCTATTTGGAGTAAAATTAGTTAGCTCTCTTCGAGAATCAGGTTGAAGCTTATTGGGCCGTGTAGATACCTTAGGAGCCACCTGAGGTCTAACTTGCGATTTAGCCTGAGGAGTAGTCTTAAGCTTAGCCTGAGACGTAACGTGAAGCGCTTTTTCTATATCTGAAGTAGTTTCTTCTGTCTTAATCTTATATTTTGGAGCTTGCCCTTTAATATCTTTTTCCGGTGCCCAGGTCTCATTGACCTTAGAGGGCATCTCTCTGGGTGCAGTATTCCTTTGGGGTGATGCTGATCTTCCCAATGCCTTAACTATATTAGATAATATGGATGCTATAACAAAAAGAATTATAATCTCAAACATTTTGCAATTCCTCCTTTAAACTCCAAGAGCTTTAATTCTTGTCCTTTGACACAACTATAGATAACCCCTTATCCTCAATTACTTTTACAAGGGTACCAGGAGAAATAAATTCACCCTGGGATATGGCATCTAGTCTTTTTCCATCTATCTCAACAATACCAGGTGGTCTGAGAGTAGTTAAGACTATACCTTTCTTTCCAACTAAACTTTCTTCTAAATCATCCATGTTGTTTTCAGGTTTGCCAACAATAGTTTCAGATAATACAAAACTTCTCCAAGTGCCAAAGCGTTTTAGAAATAGGATAAGAATTGGGGTTAATATGACCACCAGAACTAACGCAACACCTAAATTGATCATGCCTCGCACAGGATCCGCTGCAGCAAAGATTATTCCTGTAAGTATGGCAATTATACCACCAATTCCAGGTAGTCCAAATCCAGGTATAAAAAATTCAACTATTAAGAGAATTATTCCAATGAAAAATAAAATGATAGGCCACCATTGTGAATACCCAGCTAAAAGATTAGCACCAAAATATAATGTTAGAGAGCTAATTCCTATTATTCCAGCTATACCAAAACCCTGGGTGAATATCTCAATTATAATAGCTATTATTCCTATAGTAAGTAAAAATGGTGCTATGCTGCTTCTGGTAAGAAGCTGAGCTAATCTAATGAGAAGATCTGGCTGGTTTTCTATTATAAAAGCATCTTCAAATCCCAGATAATCTAATACTTTTTGTCGACTCTCCAATATCTCCTCAGCATATCCATATTCTTTCGCAGTACCAGCTGTAATATCAAGCAATGATCCCGCTGGAGAAAGGCCTGGTATATCCACCTCTTTGTCTACCATAGCAGCTGCAATGGATTTGTCCCTATCATTTCGCTCAGCTGCTGCTTCGAATTCTCCTCTTATAGCTGCTACTGCCTTGGCACTATAGGGGATGGGCTCAGCTGAACCTATATGACTACCAGGTGCCATTATAATCCTAGGAGCTGTGATGGCAATAAGGGCTCCTGCTGATACAGCCCTATCCTTAATATATACTATAATAGGTATTTCAGACTTTTCAATAGCTTCTTTTATTGTAAGGGTAGCATCCACCCTCCCTCCAAATGTAGATAACTCAATCAATATGGCGTCAGCTTTCACGCTTTCTGCATCCTGAATGCTTTTTTTAAAAAAAGTAGCCATAGCTGGGGTTATCTCTCCCTCTACAGGGATAATATATACAGTTTCATTACCTGCAGACCATGATTTTTCAAAGACAGGAGAAACTATTCCTATAACTATTGTAATTGACAAAATAAACAGGAAAAACTTTTTAGACATATAAAATCGCCTCTATACTCATTTTATAAAATATATATTATTCCTAATTATTATTATTCCCTGCAAAAGCAATAAGTCCTTCTCTTATTTTAGGATTTATAGAAATAACTCCTAGCACCATAGAATGATCTGATATTGCTGAATTAATTACATAATAATCTATTACGTCAATATGTGGACTAACGTATATTCTATCTACACGTGTGTTGGGTACATCGCTATAAAAGGCATAAGTATATAAATCATCCTTTTGAGTTTTAATTGCTATGTCAGTAAGAATTGATGAAAACTCTGTTATCTCTTGGCTAAAAGGTTCACCATTAAAATCACCCGTCAATATAAATGGAGTTGTTAACTGTTCTATAGATGCATTAATAGATTTAATCTGCTTTTCTCTATCCCTTGCAGAAAGGCCTAAATGGGTTGTATAAACTTGAAAAAGGGAGCCTTCTACATTAATCTTGGCACCAAGAAGTCCTCTGCCCTCAATGCTATCACCGGGCAGCTTTTTATTCTCATACTCTAAAATAGGAAACCTGCTAATAATGGCATTTCCATATTTTATACCTAAAACATTGATAGTCTCTCCATAAACATAGTAATATCCAAGAGCATTAGCTATCTCTTTTGCTTGATCTTTAAATCCAGATCGGGGTATGAATTTATCAACTTCCTGAAGTGCTATTATATGGGCTTGGGTATCACTAATGGCCTCAATTATTAAATCCAAAGATTCTTGGCCTACCTTATTAACTCCATGGTGGATGTTAAAAGTCATGATTATTAGCTTCTCTATCTCATTAGGCTGGTTATCTTCTAATATCATTTCAGTCCTTGATGCCTCACTCCCTCTGGATATAACATTCTGTTTCTGTAAAGGCAACTCACTAAATAGAAAAATTGATTTACTAACTTGATAACTACCTTCAATCATGATCAAAGATAGAAATATAATGCCTAAAATAAAAAATTTTATACCACCTCTCATGAT
>JAAYKZ010000216.1 GCA_012522165.1 Clostridiales bacterium | reverse complement strand
GAAAGAAAATCAAATTGATTAAGTATGACAATAAGTCCGAACCTGCTGAAGCTACTACTTTGGCTAATAAGCTTATAACTCAAGATAAGGTTATTGCTATTATAGGACCGGCAACTTCTGGTTCCTTTAAGGCTGAGATACCTGTAGCTGAAAAGCATAAGGTACCAGTTATATCAGGATCAGCCACAGCTGACGATGTTACTGTAGATGATTCTGGTCTTAAAGAATACGCATTCCGTATTTGCTTTAACGACTCTTATCAAGGAACAGCTATGGCTAACTATGCTATAGAGAAACTTGGCAAGTCAAAAGCCGTAATTATTATGGATAGCTCTAACGATTATAGTAAGGGATTGGCTGAGAGTTTTATCAAAACCTTTGAGGCAGCTGGCGGCACCATTGTTGCTCAGGAATCTTATGTAGCAAAGGATACGGAATTTAGACCAATACTTACTAGCATAAGAGACAAAGATTTTGATGTTATCTATTTACCTGGATATTATGAGGAAGCGGGCTTAATAATCAAGCAAGCTCGAGCCCTAGGTATAGATGTACCAATCCTTGGTGCTGACGGATTTGATTCACCTGATCTTGTAAACCTAGCCGGTGCTGACGCTTTAAATGATGTATATTTCTCAAATCACTATTCTGCTCTTGACCCAGATCCAGCAGTAGCCCAATTTATTGAGGATTTCAAAGCAGAATATGAAAGGGATCCAGATGCCTTTAATGCATTGGGCTATGATGCGGCAATGTTCGTAGTAGATGGCATTAAACGAGCAGAAAAACTAGATGGAGAGTCCCTAAAGAAAGCCTTAGAAGAAACTAAGGATTTCCAAGGTGTTACAGGAACCTTTAGCATAGACGAAAATCATAATCCTGTAAAAGAGATCATAGTAATAGAGCTTCAAAATGGCGTCCAGGCAAATGTTGAAAAGTTTGGAAAATAATTAATTAGCAATATAGGAAAAAATAGCAGATAAGTAGGGATATTGCTCTACCCTACTTATTTGCTATTTTATTCTAACTCTTATTCATATATCTTTATCTCCAAAATATTAAATGGAAGGAAGGTAAAGGCTTTGGAAGGATTTTTACAACAAGTTGTTAATGGAATAACCTTGGGTAGTATCTATGCCCTCATGGCCTTAGGTTATACCATGGTATACGGTATTATAAGACTTATAAACTTTGCCCATGCAGATGTATATATGATTGGTGCTTACGTGGGATATTTTTGTATGACCTTCTTAAATCTAGGCTTTTTACCCTCTTTGGTAATTGCCATGTTTGTGTGTACTGTGCTGGGCATTTTAATAGAAAAGATTGCATACAGACCCCTGCGCAATGCAACAAGAATATCGGTTTTAATAACTGCCATTGGAGTTTCTCTATTTTTGCAATACGGTATGATGTTTTTTGTTTCTGCAAATGTTAGAACCTATCCTGAAATGACAGGAATAATGACTAAATCCATAAATATGGGCAATATAGTTATTTCTATGCAGCAAATTATACTGGTTAGCATTACTATAATTTTGATGATACTGTTACAATTTATTGTTAAGAAAACTAAGATAGGGAAAGCAATGCGAGCTGTATCTATGGATAAGGATGCAGCAGAGCTTATGGGAATAAATGTAGATTCTACAATATCCTTTACTTTTGGCCTGGGTTCAGCCCTTGCCGGAGCAGCGGGAGTATTGGTAGGAGTATATTATAATACTATAAATCCCTTAATGGGTACTGTTCCTGGACTAAAGGCATTTATTGCGGCAGTTTTTGGAGGAATTGGAATTATTCCAGGAGCTATGATTGGCGGATATTTTATCGGTGCTGTGGAAGTTCTAGTGGCTGGCTATGGAAACTCAATGTATAGAGATGCCGTGGTTTTTGCCATATTGATATTGATCCTTATAGTTAAGCCTTCGGGACTACTTGGTAAGAATACGAGAGAGAAGGTGTGATCTATGAAAAAATTAATTGCTCTTGGGCTTACCTATGCAGTTATACAGATTTTAATTATGACTAATCTTATTAGTGATTACCTTCAAGCTACTTTGGTTACTATTTGCATCAACATAATTCTTGCAGTCAGCCTTAATTTAATAACCGGTTTTACAGGGCAGTTTTCTCTTGGGCATGCTGGTTTTATGTCCATAGGAGCCTATGTATGTGCCCTTATAACTATGAGAACCTCTACCATATACGGCTTTATAATAGGTGTATTTGCTGGTGCTTTAGCAGCTGCAATTATGGGATTTCTAGTTGGTCTGCCTACTCTAAGACTTAGAGGAGACTATTTGGCTATTGCCTCATTAGGTATGTCTGAAATAATACGTATTATATTTCTTAATCTTGAAATCACCAACGGAGCAGCAGGTTTAAATAATATTCCTCAGTTTGTTAATTGGACTTGGTTATTTATATTTATGACAGCTACAGTACTAGGTATATCTAATTTTATAAAATCCTCCCATGGACGTGCTTGCATATCTATTCGGGAAGACGAGATAGCAGCTGAGGCTATGGGCATTGATACCATAAAGTACAAAGTAATTGCCTTTGTCATAGGTGCTTTCTGTGCAGGCATAGCAGGAGCTCTTTATGCTTCCTATTTTTATTTTATAAAACCTGACTTATTTGGCTTCTTAAAATCTGTAGATATCTTGGTTATTGTAGTTTTAGGCGGAATGGGCAGTATATCAGGCTCTATTTTAGCTGCTATTCTTTTAGCCCTTATTTCTACCTACCTGCAATCCTTCCCTGAGATACGCATGGTATTATATGCTGCAGCTTTGATTGCTATAATGATTTTCCGTCCTCAAGGTTTAATGGGATCTAGGGAACTTTCATTAGAGTTTATTGGTGAATTAGGAAATCGCTTAAAATCCAGGAAGGGGAGGGTGTAGAGTATGACAATTTTGAATGCCAATAAAGTGACAAAATCCTTTGGTGGTTTGACTGCTGTAGCTAAAGCAAGCCTTAAGCTGGAAAAAGGCGAGTTAGTTGGTCTAATCGGACCAAATGGGGCAGGAAAGACTACCCTATTCAATCTATTGACTGGTATATATACACCTGATAGCGGTACTATTAGTTTATATAAAGACGGCCAAGAAATAATGCTCCAGGGCTTAAGGCCAAATAAAATCTGCAGTAATGGACTGGCTAGGACATTCCAGAATATTCGCCTCTTTAAAGACTTAACGGTTCTAGAAAATGTACTAATTGCCATGCATAAAAACGTTAAGTATGGCTTTGTACCTAGCTTCTTGCATTTACCTTACTATAAGAAACAGGAGCAAGAGCTAATTAACGATAGTATAGAGCTATTGAAGATTTTTAATCTAGACGATAAAAAGGATGAGCTGGCTAAGAATCTTCCCTATGGAGAGCAGCGCCATTTGGAAATTGCCAGAGCCTTAGCAACAAATCCTGTTGTTCTCCTATTAGATGAACCAGCTGCAGGCATGAATCCTGCCGAGACTGCAGAGCTTACAAGAATAATAAAGGAGATTCGACAAAAGTTTGATTTAACTATTTTGCTTATTGAACATGATATGTCACTAGTTATGAACATTTGTGAACGTATTTATGTACTTGATTACGGCATGGTAATCGCTAGTGGAACTCCAGAGGAGATTAGATCCAATAAGCGGGTAATAGAAGCCTATTTAGGGGAGGAAGTCAATAATGCTTGAAGTAAATAATATTGATGTACATTATGGTGTTATACAGGCTCTTAAAGGAGTCTCCCTTAAGGTTAATGAAGGTGAAATTGTGGTATTAATAGGTGCAAACGGTGCAGGTAAAACCACAACCTTGCGTACCATATCTGGCCTAAAAGCACCAACACAGGGTACAGTATTCTTAAACGGAGTAGATATTACAAATACATCTGCTCAGGAAAGGGTAAAAATGGGTATTTCTCATGTACCAGAGGGGCGAAGGGTTTTTCCCGGCTTAACGGTTTTAGAAAATCTAGAGTTAGGTGCTTTTCTTCGAAAGGATAGGGATGGGATAGCCCAGGATTTGGAGATGGTTTATGAGCATTTTCCTATTCTTCGAGAAAGAAGGAAGCAGTTAGCTGGCACCTTGTCTGGAGGTGAACAGCAAATGCTGGCCATAGGCAGGGCATTAATGAGTCGTCCAAAAATTTTATTTTTAGATGAGCCTTCTATGGGTTTAGCCCCTATACTAGTACAGGAAATATTTGATATAAAAAATAATATAAATAAAGCAGTGACTACAGTTTTATTGGTAGAACAAAATGCAAATATGGCACTACAAATCGCAGATCGGGCTTATGTAATGGAGACAGGTTCTATAGTACTTTCTGGAACAGGCTCTGAATTAATGAGAAGTGAGGAAATTAAAAAAGCATATTTAGGAGGTTGAGAGTATGTTTGTAAGGAACAAGATGACTTCAAATCCCTTTACTATCTCTCCAGATCAAACAGTACCCGATGCACAGGAAATTATGCTGCAACATAATATCAGGCGTCTTCCTGTGCTAAAAAACGGCAAACTGGTGGGGGTAGTTTCTAAAGAGGATATCCTGCGTGCGTCTCCATCACAGGCCACGACTCTCAGCATAGGTGAAGTCAATTATCTCTTGGCAAAAACAAAGGTAAGCCAAATAATGACTAAAAACCCCATTACCATCTCCCCTAATGCCCTCCTTGAAGAGGCAGCTACATTGATGCGAGATCATGGCGTAAGCTTTTTACCAGTGATGGACGGGAATAAATTGGTAGGAATAATTACCGAGAGTGATATCTTTGATGCTTTTATTGAACTTTTAGGATTCCGAGAAAAGGGAACCAGACTTACTATAGAAGCAGTGGATGCCCCTGGAATTATGTCTAAGCTAACTAGTATAATAAGCAATTTTGGGGCCAACATATCCAATGTAGCGGTCTACCGCGGTACTGCAGCCAAGAGTGCTGTTGTAATTGGTTTGGATACCTTAAATACAGCAGGCATAGAAAAAGCTTTAGAAGAAGAGGGCTTTAAGATTATATACAAGCTGCAGAACAAATAATAAAAGCTATTGGTTGTAGTACCAATAGCCGTTGTAGGGTGTTTATTCGATTGTAATAGCACCTGTGGGGCATTGAGCTTCTGCTTCTTTGGCAGACTCTATAAGGTCTTGGGGAATCTCGTCTACTATGACCTCTGATATGCCTTCATCATTCAACTGAAAAACTTCTGGGCATATAGATTCGCATAAACCGCATCCTATGCAAGCGTCTTTATCTACACATGCTTTCATATTGACCACTACTCCTTTATTCTTATGTATAGTAAGTATAAGAATTTATCTGGCTTTACTATTATACATCATAACAAAAAATTAAACGGTAACAATTGTTACCGTTTAATTAAGAGGTGAAATTTTTCTCATCTTTCATCAATGGGCATATATTTTTCCCGTTTTTTAACACTTATATATGAAGGACGAATGATTTTACCGGCATTAATCAACTCTTCTATTCGATGGGCACTCCAGCCTGCAATACGTGCTACAGCAAAAATAGGAGTGTATAATTCCACAGGTAATCCTAACATGCTGTATACAAAACCGCTATAAAAGTCTACATTAGCACTTACGCCTTTATATATTCTCCGCTTCTCAGCTATTAACTGGGCTGCTATTCGTTCTACATTTGTATACAATTTATATTCTTCCATTAATCCCTTTTCTTCACATAAACTTTTTACTAGACCTTTTAGGATTTCTGCCCTAGGATCAGATAGGGAATATACGGCGTGCCCCATACCATATATTAATCCAGATTTATCAAAAGCCTTTTTATCTAGAATATCAGTTAAATAGCTTCTAAGGGCATCTTCATCTGACCAATCGGACACAGATCGTTTTAGATCATCAAACATCTGCATAACTTTTATATTTGCACCGCCATGTTTAGGGCCCTTTAAGGAGCCTAGAGAAGCGGCTATGGCTGAATATGTATCCGTACCTGATGATGAAACCACATGGGTTGTAAAGGTTGAATTGTTTCCACCACCATGTTCAGCATGAAGGACTAAAGCTACATCTAAAATACGGGCTTCCAAAGGAGTATATTTTTTGTTAGGACGCAGCATACGAAGTATATTTTCGGCAGTAGAAAGCTCTGGTTTTGGTGTATGAATGATTAAGCTCTTGCCGCCGTGATAGTGGCTGTAAGCCTGATATCCATAAACGGAAAGGCAGGGAAACAAAGCGATTAATTGTATGCATTGACGTAGAACGTTAGGAATTGATATATCATCAGCTCTATCATCGTAAGCATATAATGTCAAAACACTGCGTGCCAAGGTATTCATCATATTTCCACTAGGTGCTTTGAGTATAATATCTCTTACAAAATTAGTGGGCAGAGTACGATAATAAGCCAGCATCTTCGTAAACTCGTTTAACTGTTCACGTGTAGGTAGTTGTCCAAACAAAAGCAGATATGCAGTTTCTTCATAGCAATAATGCCCACTCTCAATAGAACCGTTTATTATATCTTCAACATCAATCCCTCGATAGTATAATTTTCCTTTGCCAGGAATATAATTTCCGTCTTCATCTTCCGTACCAGATTGAATTTCGCTGATTTCTGTAAGTCCCGTAACAACACCTTTACCACTAAGGTCACGCAAGCCGCGTTTAACATCATACTTTTCGTATAATGATGTATCAATATTGCTATTTTCATAACATAATTCTGTCAATTGCAATATTTCAGGGGTTATATCTGAATAACTTGGATTAGTCGTGAACATTCTTCTTCCCTCCTACATCTAATTATTTGCAACTAAATGAAATTTAATTGCATACATATAAGTTTTGTATGGTTAAATACAAAATATGACTGAACTCAATAAAGACTATAAAAATTCCACTATAAGTTAATAGGAAAGCTTTGAATGTAGAAATCAGGAATCAGCAAAGAGTCACGCATGTATATAGGAATAATTATAATTGTGGATTTTCCCTATTATACTATTATATTTATATCTTTGTCAAAACAAATTTAGTATAATAGGTGGAATTTCTTGATGGGGGCAGAATAAAATTTTGTAGGTCAGCAATGCACAATATATTATATTCAATTATCTTAAATAGTGTTCAAGAGGAACTTTTATGCCCAATCCATGAGATTATTAAAATATATAATTACCTATTGAAAACAACACTAGGGTTTGTTATAATATTAACAAACGTTTGGTAGACGTTTTAATCTAATATGGTTTCTAACCTTGAGGGGTAAAGACCCTGAGAGAGAGGAAACTGTGGTATTTTTATGTATGTATGTGTCAAATACATATAGTATACATATATGTTTTTATATACCCTTTCCTTTCTTTCAGGAAGGGGTTTTTTGTTTTTGGTAACAGGGATGTAATTTTGTATTAAAGGAAGTGGAAACATGGGTTTGTTTAAAACACCTAGATCTGAGAGACTTCATATTGCTATATTTGGCAGACGAAACGTAGGGAAATCCAGTTTGATTAATGCCATTACTGGACAGGAAATTGCTACTGTTTCACCTATAAAAGGAACTACTACTGATCCGGTCTATAAGTCCATGGAGCTTTTACCTATAGGTCCAGTAGTGTTAATTGATACAGCAGGATTGGATGATAGTGGAGAATTGGGTGAACTTCGCATAAGGAAGACTTTAGATGTACTTAATAAGGCAGACCTGGCTATTGTGGTAATAGATGCTACAGAAGGTTTGTCGGATTTTGAAAGAGATATAGTGGACCAAATTCAGAAAAAGGATATCCCCGTAGTAGGGGCAATAAACAAGATAGATCAGGTTCAAGTATCTATTGAAGATGTTAGAAATACTGAAAGCCAATTGAAGATGCCATGTATTCCTATATCGGCTTCAAATCAAGTAGGAATTGAGGAACTAAAAAAGGCTCTGATTTCTGCAGCAAAGCCTGTAAAAAGGCAAAAAAAGATCGTTGCTGGTTTACTAGAACCAGGGGATATGGTGGTATTGGTAGTTCCTATTGATGAATCAGCTCCAAAGGGGAGGCTGATACTACCCCAGCAGCAGGTCATCAGAGAGCTATTAGATTATGGTATGGTAGCAGTGGTTACCAGAGAATACGCACTTTTGGAGACTTTGAGAAAATTAGGTCAGAAGCCCAAATTGGTTATTACAGACTCACAAGTTTTTAAACAGGTATCCAAGGATGTTCCCCGGGATATTCCCCTTACCTCATTTTCCATCTTGTTTGCTAGGTATAAGGGGGATTTGGGTGAGATGCTAAAAGAAGCCTATGCTATTGAAAACCTAAAGGATGGGGACAAAGTGTTGGTGGCGGAGGCATGTACCCACCACAAGCAGGATGAGGATATTGGGCAGGTGAAAATTCCCCGCTGGATAAGGGAGAAAACAGGAAAGAATATTACCTTTGAATTTGCAAGGGGTGGAGACTTTCCTGAGGATCTTGATAAATATGCCTTAATTATTCATTGTGGAGCCTGTATGTTAAACCCCAAGGCTATGGAGTATCGCATAGGAAAGGCGAGAGAAGAAAGTGTTCCTATGGTTAATTATGGAGTACTAATTGCGTATTTGCAGGGTATTTTGGATAGGGTTACAGAAATTTTTAGAGAGGAGAATAAAAGTGAATAGAACTGTAGAGAGAGCTGATTTTATTGATGAAAAGCTAATATATGAAACTTTGGAGGCAGGAAAAGCCAAAAGTATAGAGGAGCTGGAGGGGATAATTCAAAAAGCAAGGCAGGCAAAGGGAATAAGTATAGAAGAAGTGGCTGCTTTGCTCAATAATACCAATCCAGAGATAGATAAAAAGATGTTTCAGGCAGCCAGGGAGATAAAAGAAACTATTTATGGTAACAGAATTGTTATGTTTGCTCCCTTGTATGTATCTAACTATTGTATAAATAGCTGTACCTATTGTGGTTATAAATGCACTAGTGGCATAGAAAGGCGAAAATTAACCGATGATGAAATACGCCGCGAGGTTGAAATAATACTAAGTCTAGGTCATAAGAGAATTGCTTTGGAGGCAGGGGAAGACGATAAAAATTGTCCCATTGATTATATCCTTCACGCAATGGATGTAATCTATAATACTAGGTTAGACAATAGCAACATAAGACGAATAAACGTAAATATTGCAGCTACTACTGTAGAAAATTACAGAAAGCTTAAAAAAGCAGGAATAGGTACCTATATTCTATTCCAGGAGACCTATCATAGGGAGACCTATGAAAGAATGCATCCTGCCGGTCCAAAGAGCAGCTATGACTATCATCTCACCGCAATGGATAGGGCTATGGAAGGCGGCATAGACGATGTGGGGTTGGGAGTATTGTTTGGCTTGTATGATTTTAAATTCGAAGTCTTAAGCTTGCTTCTACATGCACAGCATTTGGAGAACAAATTTGGCGTAGGACCCCACACCATATCGGTACCAAGGTTAAGACCAGCCCATGATGTAAATATAGACAATTATCCTTATCTGGTTTCCAATGAGGATTTTAAGCGTATTGTAGCAATTTTAAGGCTGGCAGTTCCCTATACTGGCATTATTCTATCTACTAGAGAAGAGCCTAGCTTTAGGGAGGAAGTTATAAAACTTGGGGTATCTCAGATAAGCGCAGGCTCCTCTACAGGCGTTGGAGGCTATAAGAAGCAAGAGGAAGAAGAAAGGGATACATCCCAATTTGCAATAGCAGACGATAGGCACCCCCTTGATGTAATAAAATCCCTATGTAAACAGGGCTATTTGCCCAGCTTTTGCACCGCATGCTACAGGGTAGGCAGGACGGGAGATCGCTTTATGGAATTTGCCAAAAGTGGAAGAATCCATGATCTTTGCTATCCCAATGCTATGATGACCTTTAAGGAATATATAGAGGACTATGGGGATGAAGAGCTTAAAGAGCTTGGAAACAAAGTAATAGAAAAGAACTTAGCCAATATTCCAGACAAAAGGATGCGAGAAGAGACCATAAATAGACTTAATAGAATTGAAAAGGGAGAGCGGGATCTGTTTATATAGGAATTTGGTATAAGAAATAAACATGGATTTAATAGTATCTGTTGCTGTTATAACAGAATATGGAGTAGGCATAACCAGATTAATTATATTCCAATGATGATAACAGGAGAATAATAAATAAGAGGTTAATAGGAGAAAGCCATGAGAAGAATACAAGATGTTTTAAGTCAATTATATGCTGAAAACTATATACCAAAAGATGATATGATTTGGCTTCTAGAAAACCTGGATGAAGAGTCTAGGGAACAAATTTTTGATTATGCCCGTAAGACTAGAGATAAATATTATGGTAATAAGGTTTTCATGAGAGGATTAATAGAGTTTTCCAATATCTGCAGCAAGAATTGCATTTACTGTGGAATTAGAGCTGCCAATAAAAATGTGGATAGATATCGGCTAACCAAAGATGAAATACTAGCTTGCTGCAAGGAAGGATATGAGCTAGGGTACAGGACTTTTGTGCTGCAAAGTGGGGAAGATAAGTGGTATACAACTTCAAAGGTAGCAGATTTGATATCTGCTATCAAAGAGTTATTTCCCGGTGTTGCAGTAACCTTGTCTTTGGGTGAAAGAAGTTATCAGGAATACAAGCTTTGGCATGAGGCAGGAGCTGACCGATATTTACTTCGTCATGAGACAGCATCTAGGAGCCTCTATGAAAAGCTTCATCCTGATGGGGATTTTGATAATCGTAGGCAATGCTTATATAATTTAAAGGAGATAGGTTTTCAAATAGGAGCAGGGTTTATGGTTGGCCTTCCAGGACAGACTTACTATGATCTGGTAGAAGACCTTTACTTTTTAAAAGAGTTAAATCCCCATATGATAGGTATTGGTCCTTTTATTCCAGCAAGTGGTACTCCTTTAGGTAAAGAAAAATCAGGCAAGGTAGAGGATGTGTTGATAATGCTGGCTTTGACCAGGCTAATGGTTCCTAAAGCCTTATTGCCTGCTACTACAGCCATGGGAACACTGGATCCAAAGGGCAGGGAGAAGGCATTAATGGCAGGGGCCAATGTGGTAATGCCCAACCTATCTCCTATAGCTACTAAAAGGAAATATCAACTCTATGACAACAAGATTTGTACAGGAGATGAATCAGCCCACTGTAGGGTTTGTATCGAGAAAAGAATTAACTCTACTGGCATGGAAGTAGATATGGGCAGAGGAGACAGCCTAATTCATTGAATTAGGCTGTCTTTTTAATTTTTGGATTTTTAAGTAAAAAATTTTCTAATTATTATTGACAAAGGATAGTGACTATGCTAATATATAGAAAACCAATATGAATAGTATGTATTAAGATTAATGTTGTATGAATAAGCATTTAAGATTAGTACGTTGTTTGGAGTGAAAGCAATGAGAATTTCAACCTAGGGTAAATATGGCCTAAGGGCTATGGTGGATCTAGCTGTTAATTCTTTGGATAGTCCTATTTCTCTTAGTAGTATTGCAGAGCGGCAAGATTTGTCCTTAGGATATATGGAGCAAGTGTTTTCTGTTTTACGCAAAGCAGGTTTGGTTAATAGTATAAAAGGTGCTCAAGGTGGATATGTTCTTGCTGACAACCCTTCAAACATTACTGTAGGAGATGTGCTTAGGGCTTTGGAAGGAGATCTAAATGTAGTAGATGAGGAACAAGAAGCTAATGAAAAGAGCATAGAATACTGTATAAAAACAATGGTGTGGGATAAGATGAACCAAAGTTTAAATAAGGTGGCAGATTCCATAACCCTTGAGGACCTTGTTACCCAATATCAAAAACTAAGTAATAGTTGGGTGCACATGTATTATATTTAATAGGGTAAAAATAATACCGGACCCTATAATCAATATATTTTATATAAGGAGTGTTGATTATGGCAAAGATAGCTAAAAAGCTTACGGATTTAATAGGAAATACACCTCTACTTGAGATTTCAAATTTTAGTAAGAGCCAAGGACTAGAGACTTCTTTGATAGCAAAACTAGAATATTTTAACCCTGCCGGTAGCGTATAGG
>JAAYKZ010000215.1 GCA_012522165.1 Clostridiales bacterium | reverse complement strand
GTAAGGGCCCTTTGCGATGAAGTAGAGGAAAAAATGAAACAAGAGGGTATGGAACCTATGCACAAAGATGGTCATGGAGGAAATCGTTGGGTGGCTCTGGACTAAGGCGATGTTATTGTCCACATATTCCACCAAGATGAAAGGGACTTTTATGATTTAGAGCGTTTGTGGGCTGATAGGACCCCATTGTCTGGTGACCACGCTTAATTGTTGCAATATAATATCCTTAATAATTTCCAGGTCAATAAATAATTTTACAGTACGAGTAGTAGGTAGTGAGGAAATTTCAGAGAGTCGATGGGTGGTGCGAATCGACATTTCCAAATGCCGAACTCGCCTGTTTAGAACTGTAAAGGTTCATCTCTTTATAGATGAAAGAGTGGATCTATAGTGTTTTTTGCTATAGACTCAAGTAGGGTGGTACCGCGGGTTAACCTCTCGTCCCTAACGGAACGAGAGGTTTTTATATTTGCTAATTACAATACTATTTATTAGTTGAGTGGGAGGTAATAGAGTGGAATATAAGTTTGCTGAGATTGAAGAAAAGTGGCAAAAAAGATGGGAAGCTGAAAAAGCCTTTGAAAGGATAGAAGACCCCAATAAGAAGAAATTTTATATGTTGGAGATGTTTCCGTATCCATCTGGAAATCTTCATATGGGTCATGTCCGCAATTATTCTATTGGGGATGTTATATCGAGATTTAAAACTATGCAAGGATACAACGTCTTACATCCTATGGGTTGGGATTCCTTTGGATTGCCAGCTGAAAATGCTGCTATTGAAAGAGGGATTCATCCTGACAAATGGACAAATAGTAATATTGATACCATGAGGAAGCAGTTAAAAAGCTTGGGGCTCAGTTATGACTGGGACCGGGAGGTAACTACATCTAGCCCTAGCTACTATAAGTGGACTCAATGGCTATTTCTTCAACTCTATAAGAAGGGGTTGGCATACAAGAAAAAGTCTTCAGTAAACTGGTGTCCATCTTGTGAAACTGTATTGGCTAATGAACAGGTGGTCAATGGAGGCTGTGAACGCTGCAAAACCCAAGTGGATAAAAAGGAGCTGGAGCAGTGGTTCTTTAAAATAACTGATTATGCTGAAAGACTGCTTGGGGATATAGATAAGTTAGATGGTTGGCCTGAGAAGGTAAAAATTATGCAGCAAAACTGGATAGGTAGAAGTGAAGGTGCTATGGTAAACTTCTCCATTGAAGGCAGTGATGAAAAGATTACAGTCTTTACCACTAGACCTGATACTATTTACGGGGTATCCTTTATGGTGCTTGCGCCAGAACATCCCTTGGTACAGGAGTTGGTAAAAGGTACTGAATATGAAGAACCTGCCAAGGAATTTCGTAAAAAAGCAGAACATATGAGTGAGATTGATAGAACTTCAGCAGATGGTGAGAAAGAGGGGCTATTTTTGGGTCGTTATGCTATAAACCCAATGAATGGGCATAGGGTGCCTTTGTATATAGCCAATTATGTACTAATGGATTATGGTACAGGAGCTGTAATGGGAGTTCCTGCCCATGACCAAAGGGACTTTGAATTTGCAACTAAGTATAATCTGCCTATTATTCCTGTTATAAGGCCTAAGGATGATGAGATTGACATAGAAAACTTAGATAGAGCCTTTGAAGCAGAAGGTATTATGATTAACTCAGGCCCCTTTGATGGTCTAGACAATAAAGAGGGAATTGTCAAGATTATAGAATACATGGAAGAAAAAGGCATAGGTGAGAGCAAGGTAAACTATAGGCTAAGAGACTGGCTTATTTCACGTCAAAGGTATTGGGGAGCACCTATTCCAATTATCTATTGCGATAGCTGTGGCATTGTTCCGGTACCTGAAGAGGATCTTCCCGTAATGCTGCCCACTGATGTTAAGTTCTCTGGCAAGGGAAATTCTCCTTTAAGCACCAGTGAATCTTTTGTCAATACAACTTGCCCAGAATGTGGGGCTGCTGCCAAACGAGAAGTTGATACTATGGATACCTTTGTATGCTCCTCTTTCTATTTCTTAAGATATACAGATCCCAAAAACAATGAGCATCCTTTTGAAATGAAAAACACTAAGTATTGGATGCCAGTGGATCAGTATGTAGGTGGAGTGGAGCATGCTATATTGCATCTATTGTATGCAAGATTTTTTACCAAAGCACTCTATGATATGGGCTTATCACCTGTGGATGAACCATTTTCCAATCTATTAACACAGGGTATGGTGCTTAAAGATGGGCATAAGATGTCCAAATCATTGGGTAATACTGTAAGCCCAGAAGATATTATTGATAAGTATGGTGCTGATACTGCAAGGCTTTTCATACTCTTTGCTGCCCCACCAGAGAGGGATTTAGAGTGGAGCGATCAAGGAGTGGAGGGAAGCTATAGATTTTTAAATCGTATCTGGAGATTGGTGACAGAATGCATTGATGAAATTGCCTTGGAGGGCTCAATTGATAAAACTAAACTCTCTAGTGAAGATAAAGAATTAAGGTTTGCACTCCATAACACTATAAAAAGGGTTACAAATGATATCAGCCAGCGCTTTAATTTTAATACTGCTGTTAGTGCCATAATGGAGCTGGTAAATGCTATTTATAATTACCGTGAAAAATGCAAAAATGGCAATTTGAATACTGCTGTGCTGTCAGAGGCTATAATCAATATGCTGATTATGCTTGCACCATTCTGTCCTCACATAACTTCAGAATTATGGGAAATGATAGGCAGAGATGATAGCATCCATGATCAGAAATGGCCTCAATGGGATGAGGAAGCATTAGTAAAGGATGA
This sequence comes from Clostridiales bacterium, assembly GCA_012522165.1. Taxonomy (GTDB): domain Bacteria; phylum Bacillota; class Clostridia; order Caldicoprobacterales; family UBA3941; genus JAAYGY01. The sequence continues at coordinate 2,787 of JAAYKZ010000215.1, read as the reverse complement.
GATAGAAATAGTGGTTCAGGTTAATGGAAAACTAAGGGATCGCCTGATGGTTTCTACACAGGCCACTAAAGAGGAAATAGAAAAGGCAGCTTTGAGTTTAGAACGGATCCAAGAATTCATAGCTGACAAGGATATAGTAAAAGTTATTGTAGTTCCAAAAAGATTGGTTAATATAGTAGTAAAATAATAGTTTAAAAGGCTGTTCCGTAACTGGAACAGCCTTTTATTAATACCTTCTTCTAAATGAATATCTTCTCCTTCTTCGTCTTATAACACTAATTCTAATAATTAGTAACAGGATAGCAATTGCAATAATACCAAACACCAGCTTTGTCCACAAACTAAAACTGGCCCAAACTGTAGCTAAGGAATTATCTATACCATCTTTAAACTTGACAAGGGATTTAGATAATTGGGGTTCTTCCTTTTCCACGGCTTTGGAGGTTACTAAGTTTATTTTATCAAGAACTTTACCATCAAGAGAAACAATCATGGTTCCTACTTTTTGGTGTTTTGATACAGGGGCTGGTATTGAGATCTCATCTTTTCCCTCTCCTTGGACGACTTCATCATTCCACTGAATTTCCTTACCAATCTTGTTAATCTTATCCTTGGGAATTATATAACCTGGTGCCCTATCTGCAATTACTCTCACCCAACTATTATCAGTATTGCCTAGAATATTCAAGATGGAGATTTGTTGACCGTTACTGAAAGGTTCATATCTTTCAAAGTTGTTAAAGCCGTAATCCAGGAGAGCGGTAGAGTCAGTCCATTTTCCGTTTTTTGAACTGCCTAAGACTACTGTCAATAGTTCCATGCCATCTTTGGAAGCAGAAGTAACTAGGCAATGCATAGCTTTAGATGTGTAGCCTGTTTTTATACCATTAGCATGGGCATAATAGAATTGGTCATTAGGTTGTATTAATGCGTTAGAATTTCTCCAGTATCTTGTTTCATTTTCCACATCTGGGTCATGTAAACTGGACCAGTCCGGTATTGTAAACATCCTAGTACTTACTATTTTTCGAAAAACGTCGTACTTCATGGCTTCTGCAGATATTAGGGCCATATCATGGGCAGTAGTATAATGCTCATCATCATGATAGCCATCAGGTGTTACGAAATGAGAATTTGTTGCCCCCAGTTCCCGGGAACGTCTATTCATCATATCTATAAAAATCCTTAATGCATCTTCTATGGGCAGGGATGGATCACCTTTAACTTTACGACCTATATGTACTGCAATTGTATAGGCTGCATCGTTTCCTGAAGGAAGCATTAAACCATACAGAAGGTTTTCCAGGGAAATTTCTTCTCCAATATCAAGACCTGCCTTGCTACTATCATATGGGCATAGATAGGCTTCATTTCCTACGGTAACCACCTCATCTAAATCTCCATTCTCCAAGGCTATGAGGGCAGTTAAGATTTTTGTAGTACTGGCCGGGTAAAGTCTTTTGTTTGCATCTTTGGAAAAAAGAATCTCCCCATTTTCTAAGCCCATCAGAACAGCACCCTTTGCTTCTAGAGCAATACTTTCTTCTGGTGTACTAGTAACAACATTTATATCCACAGAATCATTTTCTGGTGATGCTAATATTGGATTAGCAAAGGAAATAATAAGAATTAAAGCTAAAAACAAAGAAGTAAATCTTTTCATTTTACACCCCACACCCTTTAAGACAAATGTAAAGCATAGTTTTTAGTATAGCAGATTTACCATGTATTTGTATAGAACTAGGGCCTAAAAATATGTATGAAAAAAGAGGAATTTTCATGGATAGGTAGAATAATAAATAAAAGTGAATAAGATTATAGAATGAAGGATTGTAATCATGCTTCATTATAATAAAAATCACATAAAACTATTAGCCCTTATGGGGACTGTTATAATAGGGCTCTTATCATTTCTTTTATTTAAAGATCACATTCCATATGGTAAAGAAGAAGAAGATGTCAGAATAGTAGATAACAATGATGATGAGATTTTTACTCCAGATCATGCTTTACAAAATCAACAAGAGAATGAGGAATCGGAGATTATAAAGGTGTATATTTTAGGACAGGTAAAGTATCCAGGTGTATTAGAAGTACCAAGGGACTGTCGACTTAATGATGTGGTGGAGATGGCCGGAGGCTTTTTACCAGATGCAGATTTGATGAGAGTTAACCTGGCTATAAAGGTACAGGATGAGGGTATGTACATAATACCAAAGAAAGGGGAGGAACTCCCTGAAACAGGGGATATTATTCAAAATTCCTCTATGATTGGCAGTCAAGGCCAAAATCAAAAGATAAATATTAATACGGCTGATCAGAGCCAGTTAGAAACATTGCCTCGTATTGGACCAACAATAGCCAAAAACATAATAGAATACAGAAAGCAAAATGGGCCTTTTAAGAGAATAGAGGATATAATGAATGTACCTAGGATTGGAGAAAAGACATTTCAGGGCTTGAAGGATCTTATTACTGTAAATTGATTTTAAGGGTATTATATGATAAAATTTAATAAATAATGAATAATGAGAATAAAACCCTTTGTGCAATCATCATAGTTATTGACCGTTCATTTTGTCGCTGATTTTTACTGAATCAGCCAAAGCGTTCATTTGTCAATAACACATCATATAATACGGCTATAACTGTTGAACTAGCGCAATAGGTTAATAAATATAGATAGCAAGGGAAGTGACATGACATGCAAAAACGACTTTTAGTAGTAGATGACGAGCCTGCTATAATAAAAGGATTAAAATTTAGCTTAGAGCAAGATGGGTATAT
>JAAYKZ010000214.1 GCA_012522165.1 Clostridiales bacterium | reverse complement strand
CTTACATGAGGTGGATGTCAGCTTTGCTCCTTTACTGGGTCGTTGCCCTTATGGTGAAATATTTTACCTGACAATTCCGGCTCTTGTTGTCAATGTTCAAATCATCAATAAGGTGAAATATTTAGCATAGTTTCTAAGGTATATTATTTAGGAATAGTTCGCCCTTTCGCCCAAAACTTTGTTATACTTTAAAATGATTTGCCATTTCCAATAGATTCATAGCAATTACATTCAAACTTTGAGCTGTAGATGCCACTTCTTCTGAAGACGCGGTAAGTTCTTCTGAGGATGCCGCTACTTCTTCTGTGGCACCGGAGTTCTCTTGCGTTACTTCGTTTACATGTTCTACACGTTTCATAACAATATCCTTGGATTTTGCAATTTCATCCATTGCACTATAGGTTTTGTTAATAAGAGGTGCGATATTTTCAATAGATACTAATATATCTTCAAAGGATTTAACAGCGTTTTCGACAGACTCATCCTGTTCTTTTGTAGATTGTTCTACAGTCTTGAATGCATGTATCACTTCATCGTTATCCTCGGTAATAGAGGAAACCAAATTCGTGATTCTCTCGGTGGATTTTTTGGTTTCTTCAGCCAGTTTTCTGACTTCTTCAGCCACAACTGCAAAACCTCTGCCGTATTCTCCTGCTCTTGCCGCTTCTATGGCTGCATTTAGAGCCAGAAGGTTTGTCTGTTCGGATATTCCTGATATAATTTCTGTTATGCCGCTTATTTCTTTGACGGAATTGGTCAATGCCTCTACCTTAGACGCAACTAATTCAAAAGCATTCTTGATTTTTTGGATGGATTCTACAAGTGTATCCAATTCTTTATTGCCAACATGCGCCTTATTTTCTACGCTTTCTGATTCATCTTTTACATTTTGAAGTACCTTGTATACATTTTCTATGTTATTGCTTAATTCTGATAGCGAATTTACAATTTCTACTATATCCTGTGCCTGTTTTGCGGCACCATCTGCCACATGCTGCATGGTTGATGCCAGTTCCTGCGAGGACGCCGCCATTTCTTCCGATGTCGCTGCCAATTCTTGCGAACTAGCACCAACCTCTTTTGATTTTTCACTTATATTCAGTATCATTCCTCTTAAAGAATTACACATATCTTTTGATGCTTTAGCTATTTCTCCAAACTCGTCCTTTCTGTTAAGGAATTTAGAATCAACCTCTATTGTAAAATCACCTGATGCAATTGATTTCAAATATTCCTTCATCATCTCTAAAGGTTTAATGATGTTTATTTTTGTTAATACATTGTAAAGTACTGTGCCTATTATAACTAATATCATGGACCACATGATAATACTATAGATCGAACTATTTATTATTTTTAGAATATAATCTTGGGGAACCCCTATAAAAAACATGCCTACCACTTGTCCATTACCGTCTTTTAAAGGGGTATATTTCGTATCGTACTCTACCCCCAAGACATCGGCATTTCCATTGTATTCATTACCTTTTTCTATAACTTCTTCAATAACTTGTGCAGAGGCCTTTGTGCCAATCTGTCTTTTTCCGTCCTCATCGATGATAGTTGTTGCTATTCTTGTGTCCTTTAGAAAAATCGTAACTTCTCCGTTAATTATTTCTTTTATTTCGTCAACTATAGCAGCATTTTCATTGATTAAAGTATCTCCTTTATATAACTTATCCCCCTTGATGTTCCAATTACCATAATACTTAGAATCTATAAATTCTAAAGCAAATTTTGAATTAGTGTTTAAAAGATTCGAGAAATTTTCATCAACTAAACCTTTAAAATCATGGTATACTTTTACACAGATAAATGATACCAACAAAATGGTTACCAATAAATACACTGAAACTATTTTTTTGTCGTACTCATGTGCCAACCTCCCTCTATAATCTTTATTTATGTTTAAATATCTCACCTATTCTTAGATTTTCACATACCAAGAGCAAGCCTCATGTATAGTATCGGACCAATAAGGT
>JAAYKZ010000213.1 GCA_012522165.1 Clostridiales bacterium | reverse complement strand
CTGCAGAAGGTGATATGCCTGCATATCTGCATTTAATATCCAAAAACTTTTCTGCACCCAAATCAGCACCAAAACCAGCTTCGGTTATTAGATAATCTGCTAGTTTCAAACCAAGCTTTGTAGCCATTATACTATTGCAACCATGAGCGATATTTGCAAAAGGTCCTCCATGGATAAATGCAGGAGTGTTTTCTAGAGTCTGTACCAAGTTTGGTTTAATAGCATCTTTCAAAAGAAGTGCCATAGCACCATGTACCTTTAAATCACCGGCTGTAACTGGTTTATTTTCATAGTTATATCCTATTATTATCCTTGCTAATCTTTCTTTTAAATCTTTTAAATCTGTTGCTAAACAAAGTATGGCCATAATTTCTGATGCCACAGTAATCATAAAGCCATCCTGTCTCACAAAACCGTTAGCTTTGCCGCCAAGACCCACCACAACATCTCTCAAAGCTCTGTCATTCATATCCATGACTCTTTTCCATACAATCTGTCTCATATCAATTCCCAAAGAATTTCCTTGAGTAATATGATTGTCTATGGCTGCTGACAACAAGTTATTTGCGGCGGTTATAGCATGCATATCTCCTGTAAAATGAAGATTAATTTCCTCCATAGGTACCACCTGGGCATATCCTCCCCCAGCAGCTCCTCCTTTTACACCAAATACAGGTCCTAAAGAAGGCTCTCTTAAAGCTATTGCTGCCTTTTTGCCAAGTCTTGCCATAGCTTGGCCTAAACCTACAGTGGTAGTAGATTTTCCTTCACCTGCAGGAGTTGGATTTATAGCCGTAACTAAGATCAGCTTACCTTCTTCTTTTTCTTTTAACCTATCCCAAATACTTAAGTCAACCTTTGCTTTATACCTTCCGTACAGTTCAACCTCATCTTCCTCAATACCTATTTCCTTAGCTATGTCAATTATAGGTTTCATATTAGCTTCCTGGGCTATTTGAATATCTGTTTTCATTATATACTTATACCTCCATCCGTGCTTAAGCGTTTGCAAATATTTCTTCAAACTCTTCTCTGTCTAGCTTTTCTTTTTCTAATAGAGCATTAGCAACACTATGAAGCTTGTTTATATTTTCTCTAAGCATGGTTTCTGCTCTTTCATATGCTTTTTCTATTATTGCCCGAATTTCTTTATCAATACTAGCAGCTATTTCCTCACTATAATTTCTACTTCTTGCCAGATCTCTACCTATAAAAACTTCATCATGACCTGTACCAAAAGTCATTGGACCTAGTTTTTCACTCATCCCATATTCTGTTACCATTTTTCTAGCAATAGTTGTTGCTCTCTCAAGATCATTCTTAGCTCCGGTGCTTATATCATTCAATACCATCTTTTCTGCCACTCTGCAACCAAGCAAAGTCACAATCTGATTCTCTAGCTCTATCTTAGACATATAATATTTATCTTGCTCCGGAAGTGAAATAGTATAACCTCCAGCTCTACCTCTCGGTATAATGGAAACTTGATGAACCGGATCTGAATCAGGTGTCAGTTTTTGTACCACTGCATGACCGGCTTCATGATATGCAGTAAGTCTTCTGTCCCTTTCACTTACCACTCTGCTTTTCTTCTCAGGTCCTGCGATGACTCTTATTGTTGCTTCTTCTAGTTCCACCATCTCTATTTTAGTTTTATTTCTTCGAGCTGCCAAAAGTGCCCCTTCGTTCATCAGATTTT
>JAAYKZ010000212.1 GCA_012522165.1 Clostridiales bacterium | reverse complement strand
GTTTAGAGGTATCCATGATAGAAGTTGGTGATCAAGGGGATTTTTCAAGCATTATTAGTTTATTAAAGATTACAGGCGCTTCTATAGAGTCAAGCATAACTTTTGCATCAAAGCTTTTTGAAGAAAATCAAACTTTAGATGATGCAATAATTGCATCTGCACAGATGGGTGCAGATAAATCCCAATTGTACCTTCAGTTAGCAGAAAATCTCATGGACAGTCTATTGACAGGTTCTTACACTCCTTTAATTAAGGACCTCAACAAATTAAATTTATTGCACAGCTCCATTGGTATTCAAAATAGCCATGATGTAATTATATTAGCTTGTAATGATAAGAGTATTTATAAAAGAAATATAGAGCAATTTAACAATTATTTTATTGAATTATGTAAAGAAAATAATATTCCCATAATTGTTGTTGAAAATCAAGAAACAAATTTAATAGATATAGATAAATACAAAAAGATGGGTATTTCTACTGTTGATCATATTGATACTTTATATGGAAAACTTTCTTTAATATCTCTGCTCTATGGTAATACAGGTAATTATGGATTTAAAGAAGGTTCTCAAGGCATTTTACCTGAAGAGTTATTTCCTGCTGACTAATATTTTTATAAAAAGAAGTGGTTGTAGAAAAAAATAGCATCAAAAACGGAGGAAGAAATGAATCTAAAAGATATAGGGATAATAATTCCTGCTTACAATGGAGAAGATCATTTGGGGACTACCCTTAAGACTCTAAAAAAGCTAAATATAGTAAAAGATATTTTGGTTATAGATGATGGATCTATAGACAGGACTGGAGAAATTGCTATAGAGGAAGGAGCAAAGCTTATAACCCTTAATAAAAATAGAGGCAAAGGTTACGCTCTAAAAGAGGGAATCGGACATTTAGATAATTCCATAATCGTATTTTTAGACGCTGATATTGGTGATACTGCTAAGGAAGTTATCAAACTAATATATCCATTACTTGAGGACAGAGCTGATGTTACCATTGGCAAAATACTACCTACCCCTGGAAAGGGAGGCTTTGGGATAGTTAGAGGACTGGCCCAAAGGGGATTTGAATCTCTAACAGGACAAAAATGTTATAGTATATTGTCTGGACAGAGAGCTTTTAAAAGAGAAGTATTGGATAAGGATTTATTAAATTATAGAAGATATGGAATTGAGTTTGGTATGACCGTGGACCTAGTGCAGAGAAATTTGCGTATCCTAGAGATACCAATTGATATAAGACATAGAGTTACTGGTAAAGACTATAGGGGGTTTGTGCATAGGGGAAAGCAGTTTTGGGATATATTGATGGTGATTATGCAAAAGAAAATAAGTGGCTTTTTTCAGAAGGAGGCTAATTAGAGATGGTGTTCTTGTATCTAATATCTATTGTAATTGCATCAGTACTTACTTGGTACATAAAACCTAGACTTATTGAGATTTTGAGGGAAAATAATATGGTTGCAACAAATTATTCAGGTAGGGTTGTAATTAATGGAGCTGGCCTTATTTTTTTTATACCATGTATATTATCAGTGTTTTCATTATGGAGTTTGGTTGATTTAGATAGCATGGTTGTCTATATAGTTATACTATTGTCTATGACTTTGGTGGGGTATATAGATGATTCCCTGGGATCAAGTACTACAAAGGGCTTAAAAGGACATATAAAAGGAATGATTTCTGGTAGAATTTCCACTGGTATTATAAAGCTTATAGTTGCTTTGATAATAGGTATAGTGATTTCAGCAGTTTTCTTTTCGAGTTTGCTAGATATAGTTTTTCACGCTATTTTGTTTTGCCTTTGTGTAAACTTTATTAATCTACTGGATCTACGTCCTGGCCGTAGTATTAAAGGTTTTTTTATTTTTACTTTGTTTATATCTCTAGCATCTGGATTAAAAAATTTCTGGATGCTATTGCCCATATATAGCAGCCTAGCAGTATATATAAAGGATGAAATGAAAGAAGTTTATATGTTAGGAGATACGGGTGCCAACCTTTTAGGTGGAGTTTTGGGTATATTTACATTAAAGGCAGCTTACCCTGGAGTTAAATATCTTCTCTTTATAATATTACTGTTTTTACATATTCTTGCTGAATTTAAGTCCTTTTCCAGAATTATTGACTCTATGCCCTTATTAAAATATCTAGATAGTTTTGGTCAACTAAGGAAAGAGAGGTCCTAATTTACCTATGATTGAATTTAAAAAAGCTACAGTTAAAAAAATAGAAAAGACCGATGAATATCTGCAAGAGGTTTATCTTGAGATAGAACATCCTTGTAAGAGAGCATATAATTATATTCAAATGACAGGGCTTGCTAAACCAGGCGATGTGGTTTTGGCAAATACAACGGCTTGTACCTTAAACCTAGGTACAGGGGGTTATCATTATGTTATGGCCAATTTTAGCATCGATACTTCTAAGGAGTTGGCTGAACATGGGCATGGTATGAAATTGAAATATACACCGAATCAAATAAATGTTTTATTTTCTGAAGAACAGGATAGCCCTTTGCATAAAAAATTTTACCGAAAGCTAGACCTTAAAGGGAAATTGGTTTTTATGGGGGAATTACATAGTATGATTGTGCCCCTATGCGCTCATATAAAATATCGTAGCAAGAATAAAAAGATTGCCTGTATTATTACCGACCATGGAGCATTACCTGTTTGGCTGAGTAAAAATATAGGCCTGTTAAAATCTAAAGGCCTATTGGATACAGTTATTACTATAGGCAACGCTTTTGGTGGAGATTATGAATGCGTAAACATATATACAGCCTTACAGCTAGCAGCAAATATTTTGAATATGGATGCAATGATAATAACAATGGGACCTGGCATCCTGGGTACAGGAACTCCATTTGGATTTAGTGGTTTAGAATTAGGATTCTATATAGATTTTTGCTATGACAAAGAAGCACAGGCATTGTACGTTCCACGAATCTCCTTTAGTGATAATCGTAGCCGTCATTATGGAATAAGCCACCACTTTGTTAATATTTTTAAAGAACTGGTTACCAGACCTGTGCCTATTGTTCTGCCCTATATGGATAGCAGGAAAAATCGTTATGTTATAGAGCAATTAAGGGACTCAGAGCTTTTATATAAACATCCCGTAGCTATTAGAAATGGTAAGACGATTATTAATTCTTTATCCAAGTATGGATTAAGTCCTACAACTATGGGAAGAGGAGTTGATGATGATCCAGAATTTTTTTATGCCTTAGGAGCAGTTGTAGACTATGCTTTAATGTAATTGCAAATAAAGCATATATTTATTTTTTATAGCATATTTATCAGTATAACATCCATCTTGCCAAGCATGGGTTCTAAAAGGGGGACTGGCGTTTGTGGGACATATTAAAGAGACAATGGATTTTGCATATAAAGGAAAATCCATTAACTTATCTATTGATAGTATTTGTTTTTACAACTGGTATCATGGCTGGCGCTTTTACAGTAATATCATTATCATCTCAACAAAAGCTAAATGTTAGTATCTTCTTACAGGAGTTTTTCAATAGCCAGCGAAGTGTTTCAATAAATCGATGGGCTATTTTTAAGGAATCCTTATGGCAGCATTTTGTTACTGTATTTTTTATTTGGTTTTTTGGGATTTTTGTATGGGGTTCTCCTTTTATTTTAACCATTATAGGAATAAGAGGATTCTCTTTTGGTTTTACCATAGGCTTTATGGTAGAGTATTATAGATTTGGAGGATTTCTATTCTCTTTAGTTTGCATACTTCCCCAATCTATTGTATACGTTCCATGTTATATTGGAATAGGCATAATATCTATGTTATTTTCACTAAAAAAGAATCGTCGACGGGACAAGGTCAGTCAATATACTACACGAGTTGCAATAGTTTTTTTGATTTTATTAGTAGGGATATTTATTGAGACTTTTATATCCCCTTTCTTATTTCCACTATTTATCTGGATTTTCCGATAATAGGCAAGATTAGCAAAATAATTATATTATAAAAGGAGGAATTTAAAGGTTTTTGTTGAATAAGTTATAAAAGCTATTTATATAAATTGTCGGGGAGTTTTGTTTATGAAAGATGATTTTGTTCAATATGAGTCCTATTTGAAAAAAGAGAAATCTTTATCTTCTAATACATTAGAGTGTTATATGAGAGATATAAGACAATATGAGGATTATAAGAATTCTATAGGGATTGATGACATC
>JAAYKZ010000211.1 GCA_012522165.1 Clostridiales bacterium | reverse complement strand
GATTTAAGCCTTTGGCAATTCTAGCTTGATTGATGGGACGATCTTTTAATATTTCAAAACTTTTTTCCATCATATCCAGCAATATAGCATTTTTAGGATTTTAACACAGAAACTCTCCTGCAATCTTGCCCAATATATCATGGGGAGGAACAAGATCAAGGTCTAACTGGCCATTGGACCATACCATGCAGTGACGGTAGCTAACTCCTGGATAGAATGAGATATTAGGTCCATTAAAGTGCTTTTGTATAGTGCCTATTAGCTCTTTGGCCTCTTCTGTGGTTATTTCATCTGCACTATGATCTATAATTACCTTATTGTAAAAATCTTTATCTTCCGACAGAGTAACTAGATTACAGCGTAAGGTAACATCGGTGTCCTTAAGCTGTATTCCCATGCTTACAGCCTCCAGGGGAGAGCGACCAGTATAATAACGGATTGGATCGAATCCCATGGTAGAGAGGTTAGCTATATCACTACCTGGATGCATACCATCAGGGATGGTTTTAACCAACCCCATCTCTCCCTTTCTGGCCAGGCTATCCATATTAGGTTTATTGGCGCACTGAAGAGGGGTTTTATTACCCAGCTCAGGTACAGGAATATCTGCCATTCCATCTCCAAGAACTACTATATACTTCAATTAAATCCTTCCTTTACATATATAAATATGATAAAAACTATACTAAACCAAATTTTATACCAAATCACTAAGGCTTGTCCATAGTCATTATAAGGTTTTTCTCATGCCTATGGGTAAAAAGGCTAAAACTGGTTATTATACTATTTATACTGTATTGACAATTTAATATATAGTATTAGAATACAAATATAACCTATTGTGAGGTTAATAATTTTAGATTTATAGATTATTTGATGTGCTATTGATAAGCGAATCTTCCACTGATTTGGTAAAGAAAACTTGGTCCTTGGTTTTCTCTAGGCCAGTGATGAAGCAATAGCACATTATGATTATAAGATGAATTAGTACAACTGGTACTATTATTTAATATATTGGCTGTAACATATAAGTATTGTATTGAAATGAATAGAATGTGTATAAATATTTTGTTTTTATAAAAAGGAGAATAGATAAATGAAAGTTATGATTGTTGGAGCGGGTAAACTAGGTTATAAATTAGCAGAATTAATGAATAATGAAGACATCGAAGTTACCTTGATTGATAAAAATATAAAAACTATAGAGAGAATTAATGATCATTTGGATGTGCTTACAGTAAACGCCAATGGTTTGGAATTGGAAACGTTAAAAAAATTGGATATAAAAACCTATGATCTTCTCTTAGCAAGCACAGGGAGCGATGAGGCTAATGTTATAATATGTAGTGTTGCTAAGAAATTAGGGTGTAAGAAGACTATAGCAAGGGTAAGGAACCCGGAATACATTCACCAATTTGATTTTATAAAAGATAAAATGGGAATAGATCATATTGTAAATCCTGATTTAGCTACAGCTAATGAAATAGCCCATTATCTTTTAAAAAGTTATAGTTTCAATAATGGGGAATTTGCTAAGGGAAGAGTATCCATGATGGATTTTCATGTGAATCATATGAAAGATCTTATTGGCAAAAGTCTAGCTGAACTCAATGACTTTGAAAACCTATTAGTAGTTGCTATATCTAGGGATGGGAATATTATTATACCCCATGGGGGTACTATGCTAGAAGAAGATGATATTATTTATATAATAGGAGAAAGTAAAAATATAAATAATTTTGCTGCTAGGTTTAGGTTAAATATGGATAATAATCGCATCAAAAGGGTTATGATATTAGGTGGAGGAAAAATAACCCATTATTTAGCGGAGCAATTAATTCAAGCCAATATAGGTGTAACTATATTTGAGCAGGATAAGGATAGATGTAAATACCTATCAGAAAAATTAAATAATGCTTTGATAATAAACGGCGACGGAACTGATATAAACCTTTTGGAACAAGAAGATTTATCATCTATGGATGCTTTTGTTGGAGCTACTGGATATGATGAACAAAACTTGTTAATGTCCCTTATGGCTAAGCAATCTGGGGTCAGAAAGGTTATAGCAAAAATAAGCAGGTCTAGCTATGTTAATTTGATTGAAAAACTGGATATAGATTTTGCTTTAGATCCTACTAATATAATAGCAGGGGATATATTGAAATTTATCCGTGGTGGTAAAGTAGTTTCTGTATCTTTGCTTTTAGGAGAACAAGCGGAAGTAACTGAGGTAATTATGGATGAGAATTTATCCGTGTTAGGAAAGCCTATATCAAAGCTGGGACTGCCCAAAGGAATCATCATTGGCGCTATAGTAAGAGATAGGGAGGTTATTATTCCTAATGGCAGGACCATTATTTATCCTAAGGATAGGTTAGTTATATTTTGCTTGGAATCGAATGCACCTCATTTAAAGGCATTTTTCAAGTCAACAAGAGGAGGTGTAATGGATGAACTACGGAATTATAATCAAGGTATTAGGAAATTTATTGGTTTTTGAAGCGCTGCTGATGATACCTGCATCATTAATTTCTCTTATTTACAGGCAAAATGACTTTTATGCATTCTTAATATCTATATTATTGACAGCTATAGTTGGCTTTATTATGTCAAGGGTGAAGGGCTCTTATAAAAAGATGAAAGCTAAAGATGCTTTAGCTATAGTGGCTATTGGCTGGTTGCTGGCTTCTTTTTTTGGATCCCTTCCCTTTGCTATTTCTGGGAGTCTTCCCTCTTTTGTAGATGCTTTTTTTGAGACCATATCGGGTTTTACTACTACTGGATCTACGGTTATAAAGGATGTTGAAATCTTACCCAAGGGTATACTATTTTGGCGTTCTTTTACTCATTGGATAGGAGGAATGGGAATAATAGTATTTACATTGGCCGTCATACCTACAATGGGCATTAGTGGTTTTCAGATATTTAAAGCAGAAAGTCCAGGACCCACTGCAGACAAGATAGTTCCTAGAATCAAAGATACGGCTAGGATTTTATATACAACCTATATAGTTATTACCATTATTCAGACCATACTTCTTGTTATAGGAGGAATGAGTTTATATGAATCAGTGATCCATACTTTTGGTACTGTAGGTACTGGTGGCTATTCTACTCGAAATGCCAGTATAGGTGCCTATAATAGCACCTATATTCATATAGTTATTACAGTGTTTATGATATTGTCTGGTATCAACTTTTCTTTATATTATGGCTTGGTTAAGGGTAAGTGGAAAGAAGTTATAAGAAATAACGAATTAAGTTTCTACTTAGGAATAGTCTTGTGCGCTGGCTTATTAATTGGATTAAATATATATACGCGTACTGATGGATACAAAAATATAGGTCTAGCATTTAGGGACTCCTTTTTTCAAGTATCATCAATAGTAACCACCACTGGTTATGCTACTACAGATTTTGACCTTTGGCCAGTTTTTAGTAAGACGATCTTATTATTGCTTATGTTTATAGGAGGATGTGCTGGTTCTACTAGTGGCTCTGTCAAGGTCATTCGTATACTCGTGCTGATCAAGCTGGTAAAAAGACAGGTAGCCAAGATTTTCCACCCAAATGCATATATACCAATTAAGATTGATGGTAAAGTAATCAGTGATGACATAGTAACTAGTATCTCAAGTTTTTTTATACTTTTTATTATTATATTTGTGATAGGAATACTAGTTATTTCTTTAGAAGGCCTTGATTTTGAAAGTACAATCAGTGTGGTGGCAACTAGTATCGCAAATGTAGGGCCTGGTTTTGGTTTTGTTGGACCTACCCGAAACTTTAGTAGTTTAAGTGCATTTAGTAAGATTTTTTTATCCTTTCTAATGCTAATTGGTAGGTTAGAATTATTTACTATTGTTGCACTTATTTCACCTAAAGCGTGGAAAAATGAAAGATAATCAGAAAGTAGGATTCCACAGATATATCAAAGTGTAGTATGAAAAAATACAAATCAGGAATTTGGATATTTTATAGACTTTGAAAGGCCATCGTAGTAGGTACCTTCACATATAAAAAGATCACTTTCATAGATGAAGGCTGGTATATCATTGATAGGCCGTGTGTCAACTATATAGCTTAGCTTTATGCCTTTTCGTTCTCTACCCAGTACCATGCTGGGATAGTAGGTGTTTTTACCATCTACTATAATCTCACCATTTTGAAGTCTGCTCCAGTATTTTAGGGGAATTTTTGCTGCCTGTGCTTTCTCCGGGTAGAATTTAGGTTTTCTGGGAAGATAGAAACTGTAGCCTAGACAAGGAGATGAATGATCCAGCTCTAAAATAGACAGGAGCAACCTTGTATTATCATCCCTTCTATTATTTTCCTTATGCCTTTAGGACCTATAATAGTTATAGCATCAGTACGGTCACTGTTGCCAATGGTGGATAATAATCCAGGCAAACCAAAGATATGATCCCCATGAGCGTGGGTTAAACAGATTATGTCCAGGGATTTAAAGCCGGAATTAGAATTTCGCATGGCTACTTGAGTTCCTTCACCAGAATCTATAAGGATTTTTCGTGATTCATAATTAATAAGGAGAGAAGAAAGAAATCTATTGGGCATGGGCAGACTGCCGCCGCTTCCCAGAAGGGTAACATTTAGCAAGGCTATCTTCCTTTCCTAGTTGAATAAACATATTATTTACTTTTCCTTGTAAAAAGTATAAATCATAGGTACAATTAAATGGACATATATTTTTATAGTAAACAAGTATTAAGATGTTTACAAGTCAAGTGTAGTAAAATATAATCTTTGGGGTGGGGCATGGGATTTAAAAATTTTATTAGGAATAAACTTGACTGGAAGAAAATTGTGGGAGCTTTTTTACTTATTACTCTTATACTATCAGTAATATATTCAATTGTTAAAATAATTAATGCTCCTTCTGAGGATATGGTTGTGGATGAGTCCACAAGGGCAAAAAGCGATTATGTGTTAATGCTAGTTCAGTGCATATT
>JAAYKZ010000210.1 GCA_012522165.1 Clostridiales bacterium | reverse complement strand
TCACTTTTCCCTCTTATCTTACTTTCATGATTTTTCTCTTGTCGTTACTTTTAACTCGTTACTTAAAAAGCAAAATTATATCTCGAAAGTGACATTTTCATAGAAAAAAATCATGATTTTTTAGGTGACATTTTCACTGAGTATTGACAGAAAAAATCAAAAAATTTTCTTCATTAAGAGGGACTAATTAGAAAATTGACAAGATATTTATTTAATGTTAAAATCGACAAGATTGCAAAATGTAATTATTATATCGCATATTCTAAGCAAGGGTTTAGTAAGGAGAGGAATTTAATATAATGCTAAAAGATCTAACACAGGGAAACGAAACCAAGGCAATAATTAGTTTTGCTATACCCATGATTATTGGCAATCTATTCCAACAATTATACAACATAGCTGACACCATCATTGTTGGCCAATTTATTGGTGCCGGTGCCTTAGCAGCTGTTGGTAGTTCTTATACTCTTATGGTATTTCTTACTTCTATAATACTGGGACTTTGTATGGGCAGTGGCGTGCTTTTCTCAATGTTCTATGGCGCTGGCAAAATTCATAAGCTAAAAAGCAGCATTTTTACATCCTTATGGTTTATAGGTTTAATTACTGCAATTATAAATATTTTTTCATTATTGTTTATTGATGAAATCTTAATGTTTATGAAAATTCCAATGGATATATTTAATGATACAAAGGAATATGTACAGATTGTATTCTATGGTATTGCTTTTACTTTTGTTTACAACTATTTTGCTGCTGTATTGCGTAGTGTAGGCAACTCGGTGGTTCTCCGTATATTTCTTATTATAGCTGCAATAATCAACATTGTATTAGACATAATTTTTGTAGTACCCTTAAATATGGGAATAGCAGGTGCTGCTTGGGCTACTATTATCGCTCAATCCTTTTCTGCAGTAGCTATTGGAATTTATAGTTTTATTAAGATCCCTGAGATAAGGCCGCAGCGCAAACATATGAAATTTAATAGCGAAATAGTAAAGAAAATCGCTAATTATTCAATTTTAACCAGCATTCAACAATCCATAATGAATTTTGGGATTCTAATGGTACAAGGATTAGTAAATAGTTTTGGTGTATCAGTAATGGCTGCTTTTGCTGCAGGTGTTAAAATAGATAGTTTTGCCTATATGCCAGTACAAGATTTCGGAAATGCCTTTTCCACTTTTATAGCTCAAAATAAAGGCGCGCAAAAACTGGCCCGAATTTGGAAGGGTATTTCATCAGCAGTAAAGATTATAACTATATTTTGTTTAGTTATATCAGCTCTAGTAATTATATTTGCAGAACCCTTGCTAAAAATCTTTATTAAGGCGGAAGAGGTAGAAATTATCCGTATTGGAACTCAGTATTTATATATTGAAGCTAGTTTTTATTGTCTCATTGGATATCTGTTTATGTTCTATGGATTATACAGGGGTTTTGGTAATGTAGGCATGTCAATAATATTAACTATAGCAAGCCTAGGCACCCGAGTAGTTTTGGCCTATGCCCTTTCTTCAATACCTTCCATAGGGGTAATAGGGATATGGTGGGCCATTCCCATTGGATGGGCTTTAGCGGATCTTATTGGATATATAAAATTGAAGAGGATATATAATGATTATTGAAAGTTCATTCCGACACTAATTTGGAGATAACTAAGATCCAAATTTTCTTAGCCAATTAAGTGTAAGTCGTTCACTTATCAATAGCCATTGTAAGCATAGAACAAGCTATAAAAAGTTAATTTAATTATTTCAACTAATATAAAAAAGGGGAGTTTAGTCCCTTTTTTTTTATGTTTAATTATAGTTAACTACAATATATTACATAGATTTTACATTAAGAATATTATAGATTTTACATTGACATATTAATATTGACATGAAAATGAAAATGAAAAAGGTGATAACATGATGAAGAAAAAGTATATTATTGGCTTGTTGACATTGATTTTTGCATTTAGCATATTAACAGGTTGTGAAGCCAATGAAAATGGAGATTTTGATCTTTCTTCCGAAATTGTAGTGGTAACAAGAGAAGAGGGTTCAGGAACGAGGGGTGCATTTGTTGAATTAACTGGCATCGAAGAAAAAGGTGAAGATGGTACAAAAACTGATAGAACTACAAAAGAAGCTATTACACAAATGAAAACTGACACAGTTCTTACTAGCGTAGCTGGAGAAAAATATGCCATAGGC
>JAAYKZ010000209.1 GCA_012522165.1 Clostridiales bacterium | reverse complement strand
CCTGAAAAAAAACCTGATCTTGAGGCATACCAGATTGTGCAAAAAAATTATATAAAAGCATTATTATTTGCTTTACTATATTAGCTGGAATGACCACTAAAATAGGCATGAAAATCTTGTCCACGTACAACTTCCCATGCAGTAAACCTACTAAATATCCAACTAACATATACTGAAGAGTATACAGTCCTAAATTATTGCCAAAAAAAATATCCTGTAAAAGACCTCCACAGAAACCTATCAAAACACCTGTAGGATTTCCTGCTATCAAAGCAAAGGAAATCGTCAAGGATAGTAGGGAGTCAGGCTTTACATGGAAAACCTCAATAAAAGGAAAAATAGATGATTGAACAATTAAATTAAGTAACAAAATTCCAAAAATCACTAATTCACGCATGTAAAACCACCCCCTACTCTCCTATTTCAACGTATCATCATCCTCACTAGTTATTACTAGCACTTCCTCAAGACGTTGGATATCCACTCCAGGCTTAACTATGGCTGTTTTATATAAATCTCTTCTATCCTTGATTACCTCAACCACTTCACCTATATATATGCCCTTAGGAAATATCTCTCCTAATCCAGAAGTGAGAACTTTATCTCCTGGCGCTACATTGGAGTCCTCAGGAAGATATATCATTTCGCATAAGCCGTCCTCTGATCCCAAGGTGTTGTTACCTTTAAGCAAACCATTATCACGATTTCTTTGAATAATCCCGCTAACTGCACTCTTGCCATCTACAATGGTGCGTACCTTTGACCAGTTGTCAGCTACTTCAATAACTCTGCCGACTAATCCTTCATTTGTTACTACTGCCATATTGACGGCTACACCATGTTTTGATCCCTTATCAATAGTTATATTGTTGAACCAAATCCCTGGATTCTTCCCTATAACATTAGCGCCGGTTACCACTATTTCCTTATTATCATCTAAAAACATGGCAAGCTCTTTTAATCGTTCATTTTGCTTTTCTAGCTCCTCTAAACGATAAAGCTCTTTTTCTAGCTCAGCGACTCTTTCCTTTAGCTTCTCATACTCCTCTTTCATAGTGCTGCGCTGCCCAATACCAGCAAAAAGATTATATATATAAGATGATGCAGAATAAAGTCCTCTTTGTATTGGAGTCAAAACCTGACCTAATGCATTCTCTACTACCCAGGCCTTTTCTTTACCTGTCTCTGTGTATACCATCAATGCTATTAAGCCTATTATAACAACTATCACAATTATTAAAGAAAGATTTTTAAAGAAACG
The DNA here is from genome assembly GCA_012522165.1 of Clostridiales bacterium. GTDB lineage: Bacteria > Bacillota > Clostridia > Caldicoprobacterales > UBA3941 > JAAYGY01. The sequence continues at coordinate 1,787 of JAAYKZ010000209.1, read as the reverse complement.
AGGCACCTATAGCACCTCCTGTCAAATATTCTTCGTGGACAAAGCTACCTTTTTCAATGTTTCTATTTCTTCTACTACTCGTCCTGCACCTAGAGCTACACAATCAATTGCATCTTCAGCTATATGAACAGGCATACCTGTCTCCTGCCTAACTAACTTATCTAGTCCATTTAATAGCGCTCCACCACCTGTCAGCATTATGCCTTTATCCATTATATCAGCAGCTAGCTCTGGTGGAGTTTTTTCAAGAGTAAGCTTAATTGCCTCTATAATATTATTAACTGGCTCTCTTAAAGCTTCCATAATCTCTGTAGAGCTTACCTTTAGAGTTTTCGGAAGACCAGTAATTAGATCTCGTCCGCGTACTTCTATGGACTCCTCTTTTGGCATAGGGTAAGCGGAGCCAATAGTTATCTTTATCTCTTCAGCGGTGCGCTCTCCTATCATCAAATTATACTCCTTTTTAATATAGGAGATAATTGCCTCATCCATTTTATTACCACCAACTCTAAGAGACTTACTTGTAACAATACCTCCCAAAGATATAATAGCTACTTCAGAGGTACCTCCTCCTATATCTACAACCATACTTCCAGTAGGTTCATGAACAGGCAGACCAGCTCCTATAGCAGCTGCCATGGGCTCTTCCACTAAATATGCTTCTCGTGCCCCAGCTTGCCTTGTAGCCTCCTCAACAGCACGTTTTTCCACCTCTGTTACTCCTGAAGGGACACATACTACTACTCTTGGATGAATAGGCAAAGTTTTCTTTATAGCTTTACGAATAAAGTACTTTAACATTTCTTGAGTAACATCAAAATCAGCTATTACACCTTCTTTCATAGGTCGAATAGCTACTATATTTCCTGGTGTTCTACCTATCATTTTTTTAGCTTCTTCTCCTACTGCCAATACTTTCTTAGTATCGCTACGAATAGCTACTACAGAAGGTTCTCTTATAACTACACCCTTTCCTCTAACATGTACCAGTGTATTTGCTGTTCCTAAATCAATTCCCATATCTCTAGTAAATATATTAAGAAATCCCATAACCTTATTAAGCTCCTTCCTGTTAATACCATTTTCCTTTAGTTTTTGTTTGCGAAGTCCTAGTTCTAATTATAGCCAAAATTTAACTGTTTGATAACTTATACTCCCATTTATCTTCAAATACATTTACTCCAAACTCCTTGAGCATTTTCCACAATAGGTGTATGGGTAATCCCACAACATTAAAATAGCAACCTTCTATTCTAGAAATAAAAATACCGGCTAACCCTTGGATTCCATAGCCACCCGCCTTATCCTTTGGTTCTCCGGTTTTTACATAATATTCTATCTCCTGTAATGTCAAGGGTGCCATTTCCACTAATGTCTTTTCATAGCTTTTTAGAACCTTTCCTGTCCAGGGGTTCACTAATGCTAATCCAGTGATCACTTGGTGGGTTTGGCCCTGTAGCATACGGAGCATTTGGCGGGCTTCTTCTTCATCCTTTGGCTTCCCCAAGATCCTGTCTTTTACCACAAGAGTATCGGCACCAATCACTATAGCCGGCTCATTTATATGCAAGGCCACATTCATGGCTTTGTTATAAGCCAATTCCATAGATATCTCCTCTGGTGCTAAACCTTGAGTGCTTTCTTCTTCTATATCGCTAATTATAACATCAAATTTTAATCCCATTTGCTCAAGGAGTTGTTTTCTTCTTGGTGATGCAGATGCTAATATTATCCTCATAGCCTTAATACCTATAATACAGTATTATACCTAGTATTACTCCTAATTT
>JAAYKZ010000208.1 GCA_012522165.1 Clostridiales bacterium | reverse complement strand
CATGATTTTTCTCTTGTCGTTATTTCTAACTCGTTACTTAAAAAGCAAAATTATATCTCGAAAGTGACATTTTCATAGAATAAAATCATGATTTTTTAGGTGACATTTTCACAGGTTATTGACAGATATTGGATATGTGTAACTTTTGGATTTAACTAATAAAAAAGATTCTAGTCAAGAGAAGATTTAATAAGCATATAGGCAAGCAAGGCACCTATAGCTCCCATTATACCCACTATCCAAAATCCCCATGATAGTCCGGCTAGATCGCTAATAATTCCTACTAAAATAGGACCTAGAAACATACCTAATCCATATATAGCCTGAAAAAAGCCCATTGCAGTAGCACGCTTGTGAGATTCTATAGATTGTATACTTAGGCTCATAAGCAAAGAAAATATAGCTCCTCTAGCAAATCCGCCTATCATTTGGGAAAGATATAGAAAGTTAATATTGTTTATACTAGGAATAACGGCACAGGAAAGTGATAAAGCCAAAAAACCAAAGGTTAAGGTCTTTCTTTCTCCAAATTTCCTGGCAAAAACAGAACCACTCATGGCTGATGCCAGAATTCCGGGCAGGGTGGATAGGGTGGTAAGGAAGCCAGTTTGCATTTCGTTGGCACCAATTTTTTGAGCAGCTATGGGAGTAAAGCCATAAACCGACGCGAAGGTAATAAGCTGTACCAAAACAGCCAAACTTGAAGGGATCAAAACATTTTTATTCCTGCCTACTAGCATCAGTTCCTTTATTTTCATGGGCTCCCTATTTTCTTTTTTTTCTACTATTCCTGTACCTAACAGCAGGGCTAATGCACCAACACCTGCTGCAAGGAAAAAAGGAGCTTGGGGAGAAATTTTCTCAGCCAATATTCCACCCAAAAGCATGGCTATCATTTGACCTAGTGCATTAAAAGAGTTTATATACCCCATTGCTTTGGAAGAGTCTTCAGATGTAAAATAACTGGAAAAAAGCACTGTAAAAGGTACCCAGGCAGCGGCAGCAACTCCGCTCAAACCTCTAAAAAAAAGGAGGGCCCAAGGATTGGGAAGCAGACCCATGCCTATAGCACTAATTAAGGAAGACAGGATACCTAATAGAATAAAAATTTTACGCCTGTTAATGGTATCTGAATATATGCCCAAAGGTATCCTAAGAATCATTTGAGTAAAGCCATAGGAACTTAATATAAGACCTATTAGTTTATGGGATGCTCCTAAACTTTCACCATAGATGGATAAGTTGGGTACATAGGCATAAAGTGAAAACCAAAATAAACTAGTGACTAAATAATATAAGGGAATTCTGTATTGGATACGCTCATTTTTCATCTTTTACCTCCGTATATGATAACAAGTGGGGTAGTACAATAAATCCAAAGCTAATAGAATAATATATTTTTAAGAAAGATGAAAGGGAGATCTATAAAAAAACAAAAGTTTTTAAAGGGATTTTAGTAGATTTAAAGAATATATTCTGTATAATAGTGTTATAAGATAATTTAAACTATTGTGCTAGTTACAATACCATTAACTATGCCTAATGACTATTATATGGGCAAGTTGTCTAAAGTTAAATCAGTCAAGGCACTTACTTATCAAGAATTATTAGGAGTTATGCAGGATGGCCGTTGAATTAGCACTACACATTAATATATGAAGCGAGGTAGTTATATGGAGTTAGATGGAATTCGTAATGTAGCAAACTAGATAAAAGAAAATATTAAAAAGGTTATAGTGGGGAAGGACAATGTAATTGATCTACTTCTTATTTCTTTAATCTCTTCTGGTCATGTGTTATTGGAGGATGTACCTGGAACTGGAAAGACCATGCTTGCTAAATCTCTAGCTAAATCTTTGGATTGCTCATTCAAAAGGGTACAGTTCACACCAGACCTATTGCCTAGCGATTTAAGTGGTATAAATTATTATAATCAGAAGGTTGGAGAGTTTGAATTCCGTCCTGGACCTATCTTTACAAATATACTCTTAGCCGATGAAATAAACAGGGCAACACCTAGGACCCAATCCAGCTTATTAGAATGCATGGAAGAAAGACAAGTAACGGTGGACGGAGAGACCAGGTTATTAGATCAGCCCTTTATGGTTATAGCTACTCAAAACCCTGTGGAGACCCAGGGGACCTTTCCCTTGCCAGAGGCGCAGCTAGATAGGTTTTTAATCAAGGTGGATATGGGTTATCCAGATACAGATGAGGGTATAGAAATTCTTAGAAGGTTTAAAGAAAAGAATCCTCTGACAGAGATAGAAGCTGTTGCTACAAAGGAAGAGATAATTGAAGCTCAACAAAACTATTCTAAAGTTTTTGTAAGCCAGGATATGTTGCGCTATATAGTTAGGATAGTGGAGATGACTAGACAGCACGGTGAGGTAACCCTAGGGGTGAGTCCACGGGGAAGCCAAGCCTTACTCAAAGCTGCTCAGGTTTGTGCAATATTAAGGGGCAGGGATTTTGTTGCTCCTGATGATATTAAGGAGATGGCCAGGCCAGTGCTAGGGCACAGGATAATATTACGCAATGTTATGGGAAAAAGAGAGGGACAATTAGATGCTGTAATAGAACAAATACTAAAAGCTGTGCCAGTGCCTTCAGAAGATATACCTTCTCAGCAAGGGGCGGAGCTATGAAAATACACTGGATAATATTTGTTGCCTTAGTGATAATATCATTACAGGCATGGATAGCCAGGAAGTGGATGTTAAAGGGTATCAGCTATAACAGATTTTTTAGCGTTTATAGGGCTTTTGAAGGTCAAGAAATAGAGATGGTTGAAAGAATTAGTAATAAGAAACTTCTTCCCGTGCCCTGGTTGAGAATCGAATCAAAGATAAGTGAGAATCTGGAATTTCAAAAACAATTTAATTTAGATATAAAACATGAGCAATTTCATAAAAGTTTGTTTAGTCTAATGCCTTACACGGCTATCAATAGAAGGCATAAAATAAAGTGTAAGAAGAGAGGATGCTATAGGTTAAACTCTGCAGCCTTAACTTGTGGGGATTTATTTGGTTTTCAAGAAGCAACAAAGGTTTATGAGCTGGATACTGAGCTCTTAGTTTATCCAAACCTAACTCCTTTGGATGAGATACCTCTTCCATCACGAAGCTGGATGGGAGATGTTGTAGTAAAAAGATGGATAGTTGATGATCCCTTTATGTATGCTGGAGTTAGAGAATATTCTCCTGGAGATCCATTAAACAGCATAAATTGGAAGGCTACAGCTCGGACAGGAAACTTGCAAGTTCATAAAAAAGACTATACAGCAGACCCTAGGATAATGATATATTTAAACATGGATGTAACTGAAGACATGTGGGGTCCCATTACTGAGCCTGAGCTTATAGAAAAAGGTCTTTCTTATGCTGCCTCCATTGCCAATTATGCAATAAATCAGGGGATAGATACTGGATTTGGAACTAATGGTTATCTTATAGATGAACCAGAGCAGCCTGTTAGGATTTTTCCACGAGGTGGGAAGGAGCAACTAACTCTATTATTGGATACTATGGCTAAGCTTATTATAGATAGGAGGGTTACCTTTTATACCTTTCTTGAAGAGGATATAAAATACAGAGCATCGGCCAACTTTTCAGGATCTATGGATTATTTATTTATTACTTCCTATGTTTCGGAACGTATGCGAAATCAAATAAAACAATTGGAGGATATGGGCAATTCTGTTGAAATACTATTGCTAAAAGATCCTCACAAGAAGGGTGTCAGTCATGTATAATAAAAAATTAGAAATTAGTAATATCCTAATAAAATGGTTTCAAGGAATACTAGAAATCCTTGCTTTTTTCCCTGTTATTTTCACCATTGGCATTCTACTCATTCCTCATGATGTGTGGACTTGGATAGGCAGTATAGTATTCTTCTACTTAATAGGACTAATACTAGGCAGGTATATATTGGATAGGCCAAGATATGTTCATTTTATCAGTGAATTGCTTATAATCTCTTTTACAACATGGATATTAGCCAATAATATATTTGTTGTTATACTTATCTTTATATTTGGATTTGTAATATTGGATAGGGGAATCCGTCTTTCGGGCATTCCCTGGAATGAGATGCTTCCAACTTCTGTATTATGGACAGGATTGTTTTTATATTTAATAGGCGGGGCTATCTACGGCTTAGCTTATAATTTACAGTCTTACTTTCCATATATAGCGTGGTCAGGATTTGCCTATATGATAACCATCTTATTTACCATCAACAGCATGCACGTTAAGTCTGCCTACCTTCCCGAGAGGGGAAAAAAACCAGTAGTTTCTTCTAATATTCTAAAAAACAATAGGATTCTGGTACTGTTTACCATGGCATTGGTGGCAATAGTAAGTTATTTTAATAAGCTAAGAGAAGCCATAACTGGATTTATTAGAGGATTAATAAATCTAGTTTTTCGCTTTATTGACTATTTAACCAGTTTAATATATCAACCAATAACGGACAATGGTCCCTCGGGGCAGGACTCCATGGATATATTGCTACCAGCAGGGTCAGAGCCTTCCTGGATACTTAAGGTATTAGAAATTGTGGCTATGGTGATTGCCAGTATAGTCATCCTTATTCTCCTTTTATTTGGACTTAAGGCACTTTATAAGGCAGGTAAAAAGCTTTATAATTATCTAATGAATTTTTTTAAAGATAGATTATCTTCTTATGAAGATACGGGATATATAGATGAAAAGGAAAGTCTTATGGGATTTTCTGACTTGGGCAGGGACTATTTGGACAGATTTCAAAAATGGATCAAAAAACTTATGGAGAGGGAACCCAAGTGGGAGGAACTTGTGGATAACCATCAAAGGATACGTTTTTTATATCGGAATTTAATCTTAAAATGTATGAGGGCAGGATATACCTATAAAAATTATCTAACTCCTAAGGAGACCAGTAAAGATATTCAAAAATGGATTAGCAAAAAAGATGACAATATAGATGACTTAATTAGCACATATGATAGTATTAGATATGGATTAAAGGATATAGAGGATAAAAAAGTTAACAAATTAGCAGACAAGTTACTAAAATAGCCTAGGATATATATGAGTTAGAAGGGGTATAGAGCAAAATGAAAGACAAGATATTGGTGGTAGACGATGAAAAAGAAATTGCAGAATTAGTTAGAGATTATCTTGAAGCGGCAGGTTATCAAGTTATATTAGCATTTGATGGACAAGAAGCTATAGAAAGTTGGAATGAGCATAAGCCAGATATGGCAATTTTAGATATTATGTTACCCAAAATTGATGGTATGGAGGTATGTAAAAGCATAAGAGAGGAATCCGATATACCTATTCTAATGCTAAGTGCAAAAAAAAGTGAAGAGGATAAAATACGTGGCTTGGGATTAGGGGCTGATGACTATATTACTAAGCCATTTAGTCCTAAGGAAATGGTAGCTAGAGTCCAAGCCCATTTTAGGCGTTATTATCAACTGTCACAGACAGCGGATAAAAAGGACAGGCTAGATTTCAAAGATCTAATCATAGACATTAGCAGTCATAGTGTTAAGGTTAGGGGCAAAGAGGTATTTTTGTCCGCTAAAGAATTTGAAGTACTTAAATTTTTTGCCATGAATCCCAATAAAGTTCTAACCAGAGATGAGATTTTTGATCATGTGTGGGGATATCAAGGTTATGGAGACATAAATACTGTTGCTGTCCATGTAAGAAAGCTTAGAGAGAAACTAGAAGAGGATCCCTCCAATCCCGTATATATTCAAACCATTTGGGGAGTAGGTTATAAATTTGTAGGTGAATAAATATGCGTTTAGGAATTCGTACAAGATTAGTAATTGCTTTTGCACTGGTGGTTATTGGGCCTATTGTTAGTACCTTTATTATGATGAATATAATGATAAATAAACTAGACAGGGATCCAGAAATCGTAAAATTCAATAGCCTAAATCAGAGTTTTCAAAAGGTAATTGAGACAGTAGAGGAAAACTTTGATATCATTAATAATTATGAAGCTTTTGACAGCTTAATTAAGCCTATTGTGGAAGAGTTTGATGGAAGAGTAAGGATTATGGATCCTATGGCCAATATTTTATATGACTCATCGGAGTTGTGGCATAATGCAGTGGATGAAGCCCTAGCACCTGATACAACTATTTTCAGTTTGACCAAGTATTCCTATTCCATAGATATTAAGATAGGGCAAGAAATAGTTGGGAGGGTAATAATAGACTATGATATTAATATAATGCCTGTAGACATAGCACGAAAGGTTGTTTATCATTTTAGCGGCAGCTATGTTTTTGGACTAGCTACCCTTATTTTATTTATTGTGATATTATCCCAAACAATATCTAGAAGTATCCTAGTGCCCTTAAAAGAGTTAAATAAAGCAACAGAAAGTATAGCGGAGGGCAATTTGGATTTTGCTATAAAATATAAAAGAAACGATGAACTAGGTCGGCTTTGTCAGGCTTTTGATACTATGAGAGATAAACTAAAAAAATCTATAGAAAAGCAAATGAAATCTGAAAGGCAACGCAAAGAGATGATAGGAGTTATTTCCCATGATTTACGAACTCCAATATCGTCTATAAAAGGATATGTAGAGGCCTTGCAAGATGGTATGGCTAGAGATGAAGCTCAATTTAAACGTTATCTTCAGGTTATAAAGGATAAAACCGATAGGTTAGACGCTTTAATAGATGATCTTTTCTTATTTTCCCAAATGGATTTAGGAAGACTAAAGATGGACTTTGAAATAATGGATAGTAGAGCAATGCTGGAGGATATGCTCCACTATATATCCTTAGACTGGAAGGATAGTCACATAGAGATCATACAGGAACTTCCCTTTGCATCAGAAAAAGTGAAAGTGGATATGAAAAGAATTGCTCAAGTAATGGACAATATAATGCAGAATGCATCCCGATATGTAGGTGGTAATGGGGAGATAAGAGTGTCTGCAGTTAGAGAAGGGGATGAGTTAATAATATCCATAAAGGATAATGGAATAGGCATTGATAAGGAAGATCTACCCTATATATTTGATATATTTTATAGAGGTGAAAAGTCAAGGTCAAGAAATTATGGAGGATCTGGTTTGGGTTTGGCCATATGCAAGAGTATAATTGAGGATCACGGAGGTAGAATATGGGCTGAGAGCAGTCCAGGGCAGGGTACAACTATATCTTTTAGTCTGCCTATAATACAGAACAATGGATTAGAATAATGCGTTAGTACAAGGAGGCAACTATGATTATATTGAAAAATGGATTATATCTATCACCAGAGGGAGAATTTGTAGAAGGAGATATATGCATAGAAAATGATACTATAAAATGTATAACTAACAAGGGAGAATCAATCTGTTGTCATCAAAAGGAGGGTGAAGAAAGCCAGATTTTAGATCTAAAGGGCAAAAGGGTAATTCCTGGGCTTGTGGACATACATACCCATGGCGCTATAGGATTTGATGTTAGTGCTTCATCTCCAGAACAAATCTGTGAGCTTACCAAATACTACGCCCGAAACGGGGTGACTTCCTTTCTGCCCACTACTATTACAACGGCAAAAGAGCAGGTAAAGGAAATTCTAAAAAATATAAGGCAAGCTAAGGATATGGAGGAAAGTCACGGGGCTTCTATAGAAGGAGTTCATATAGAAGGACCTTTTATAAATTCAAAAAGGAAAGGCGCCCATGATCCAAATTTGATCACTACTCCTGAGCCATCTGATTTTGATGATTATAGGCAAATATTAGGTGACCTTAAAGTGCACATAACAGTAGCTCCAGAAATAGAGGGTGGACTAGAATTTATAAAATATGTATCCCATAACGGTGGTACTGTGGGGATAGGGCATACCGATGGAGATTATGAAATGACTTTAGAGGGAGTTAAAGCTGGTGCATCCATATTTACCCATCTATTTAATGCAATGAGAGGCCTTCATCATAGAGAGCCAGGGACTGTAGGAGGAGCTTTAGTCAGTCATGCATTTGTAGAGATTATTGCTGATGGAATTCATATCCATCCAGCCATAGTAAAAATGGTAATCAAAGCAAAGGGCTATAATAAGGTGGTATTGGTTACAGATTCCATGCATGCTGCAGGTCTTGAGAGTGGAGAATATGATTTTGGCGGCTTTAAAATATATATAAGGGACGGTGTTGCTAAACAGGAAGATGGGACCATTGCCGGAAGCATTATAAGCCTTATGGACGGGGTTAGAAATGTGGTAAAACGTGCTGGTATCAGTTTAGAGCAAGCCGTCGCCATGGCTTCCATCAATCCAGCCAGAGTACTAGGATTGGATGATAAAATTGGTTCAATAGAGGTTGGAAAAAGAGCAGATTTGGTAGTACTGGATGAACATATTCAGGCTCATATGGTTTTTTGTAGAGGGAAACGAATAAGATAAATATCAATAGGGATGAATGTGCACCATTATCCCTTTTATATCCTTAATATTGGCTATAACTGTATCCTCAACTTCTCTAGCAATGTCATGGCCTTGGGATACAGAAATTGACTTATCCACTTTAATTTCTACATCAGCATATATCATATTACCATGGATTCTGGTTTTAAGACTGTCTATTCCCTTTACACCAGGAACCGATTCAATACATTGTCTGAGAGAATTGATGGTTTCAGGGGGTGCTGATGAATCCATCAATTCTCTTATTGATTTTTTTAGAATGTCTAAAGCTACTTTACATATCATAATAGAAACTATAATGGCTGCAATAGCATCACCCATAGGAAAACCCATTCTAGCTGCAGCTATTCCTATTAGGGTTGCAACTGAAGATATAGCATCGGATCTATGATGCCATGCATCTGCCTTTAGTGCAGTACTATTAATCTTTTTAGCTATAATCAAGGTATACCAAAACATGACTTCTTTAATTAAAATAGAGCTAAGAGCTGCATATAGTGCCAATTTGCCAGGGATGATAATCTGAGAATTGTCTATACTACTTATGGCCTTCCAGCCAATACTAAAGCCTGTAAAAAGTAGAAGTAGGGCAACTATCTTTGCAGCGATGGATTCTGCTTTTTCATGGCCATAGGGATGTTCTAAATCTTCTGGGATTTTTGCAATTTTAAAGCTGATTATTACAGCTACTGTAGTTAATATATCAGAAGCTGTATGAGCAGCGTCGGCCATCATAGCTGTACTATCAGCTACAATAGCTGCCACTGTTTTAAGAATAGCAAGAATTACATTAGCAAAGATAGTAATATATGCAGTAGTTTTCCCTAACTCATAACGGTCTTTCATTTTAACAACCTCATTCTCAATTAATAATACATTTATACAGTTATTATATTTATGGGATCTCTAGGGGTGCAACAAAATTCCGGAAGTTTAATACTTTTGTAATTTATTGTGCGAACAATTATTATTATCAATTGAGAATGAGTTTAACACTATTTTTGTCTAAGCCCCCTAATTTACTATCAAAGATCTTTAAGCCTTCTTTAAGTTTTGTGTCCGGTGTGTTGTTAATCCCTATAGTAATATATTCATTAAAGTAAGGAGTGATTATATTGATAGATATACCTAGACCTGAATATCCCAGGCCGCAGTTTGCAAGACAAGATAACTGGCTAAACTTAAATGGAGAGTGGGAATTTTCCCTGGATAAAGATACTTTCGATATGAGAATCATAGTGCCTTATGCATATCAAACGAAACTATCAGGAATCAATATACAGGATTTTCATGATGTGGTTTGGTATCGCAAATACTTTGACTTACCTGACCATATGAAGAGCAAAAGGATAATACTTCATTTTGGTGCAGTTGATTATGAATGTGATGTGTGGGTTAACGGAGTGCATGTAACTAATCATATTGGAGGGCATATAGGTTTTCAAGTGGAAATAACCCATGTTGTTAAAGACAAGGCCAACGAAATAATAGTAAGAGCCAAAGATGACGCTTTAGATTTAGAGATGCCCCGTGGAAAACAGTATTGGAAAAAAAGCTCAGAAAGTATCTTTTACACAAGAACTACAGGAATCTGGCAAACTGTTTGGATTGAGGCAGTATCCCATACCTATCTACATAGAGTATGGATGACCCCGGATTTAGATGCTAAAGCTGTAGATATAGAGTATGAAATAGATGGGGATATGGAAGGCAAATCCTTAAAAACTGTAATAAGCTTTGAGGGAGTGCAATGTGGCCAATACACTATTTCTCCACCAAGGGGTAGGGGCGCTTTTAGGGCGGTTATAGATCAGCAGGCTTTGGTGAAGTGGAATTTCCAGGAGGAGCTGCAGTGGACTCCTGAGAACCCAAGGCTTTTTGATATAGAATTCTATATTTATCATGGGGATAAAATCATAGACCAAGTTCATTCCTATTTTGGTATGAGAAAAGTTTCTATTGTAGATGGCAAGTTTATGTTAAATAATAGACCTTATTACCAAAAACTCGTTTTAGATCAGGGATATTGGGAAGAGTCCCTTTTAACTGCACCAGATGACCAGGCCTTTATAACAGATATACTTTTAGCCAAAGAGATGGACTTTAATGGAGCGCGTAAGCATCAGAAGATAGAAGATCCCCGGTATCTATATTGGGCTGATAAGCTAGGATTTTTGGTATGGGGTGAAATAGCAGCCAACTATGTATATTCCCGCCGCGCAGTGAGACGACTATCCTATGAATGGATGGAAGAGATATTTAGAGACTACAATCATCCCAGCATAGTAGCCTGGACACCTATTAATGAATCTTGGGGTGTGCCCAATATATTATGTAATAAGGAGGAGCAGAGCTTTAGTGCAGCTATGGTTTATTTGACCAAGTCATTGGATCAAAGCAGGCCTGTTATTTCAAACGACGGCTGGGAGCATACTTGTTCTGATTTGCTTACTATACATGACTATTGTCCTGATGGTTCTGTTATCAGAAAGAGATATAGCAGTCTGGAAAGTATACTGGATTCCATGCCCGCTGGTAGACGTATGTTTGCACAGGGCTGGAAGTATGAAGGTCAGCCTATTTTAGTTACAGAGTTTGGAGGTATATCCTACAAAAAAGGAGATTGGGATGGATGGGGGTACTCCAGCGCTAACTCTGATGAAGATTTTGCTAAGAGATATTATGATGTAGTATCTGCTATATTAGATTCTGAACTTATTCAGGGCTTTTGCTATACTCAGTTGACAGATGTGGAGCAGGAGATTAATGGTTTATTAACCTATGATCGCAAACCTAAAATTGATCCCAAGATTATAAGGGAGATCAACCAAGGAAGGCTAAAGTTATAATAGACAAATTAATAAATAGCTCTAAGATCATATATATGCAGCGATAGGAAAATTCCTATCGTTTTTTATATAATTTTTTAGATTCAAAATTATAAGCCAAAGCAAGCAATCTATGATATAATGTGTAGAAAATGAAATTTATACATATGGGCTAGGTAAAAAGTTGTAGCCTAGTAGAGGAGGATTATTTGATGTCCAAATATACAAGGGAAGATATAAAAAGGATATGTAAAGAGGAGAAGGTAAAATTTATTCGTCTTCAGTTTACAGATATTTTTGGTACAATGAAGAATGTAGCTATTACAGTTCAACAGTTAGATAAAGCTTTGGATAACCAAATAATGTTTGATGGCTCCTCTATAGAGGGTTTTGTTAGAATTGAAGAGTCGGATATGTATCTGCATCCAGATCCAGATTCCTTTGTAATATTTCCCTGGAGTAGCGCAGAGAATAAGGTAGCACGCCTTATTTGTGATTTATATAATGCTAGCGGGACACCTTTTGAGGGCTGTCCTAGAAATACCCTAAAGCGGGTATTAAAAGAGGCAGAGGATATGGGCTATACCATGTATGTTGGGCCAGAAGCGGAATTCTTTTTATTCCATATAGATAAAGAAGGTAAGCCCACTACCATTACTCATGACAATGCAGGATACTTCGATTTAGCACCTGTAGACCTAGGGGAAAGTGCTCGCCAGGAGATGTGTTTAACTTTAGAACAGATGGGTTTTGAAATTGAAGCCTCCCACCACGAATTAGCTCCTGGACAGCATGAGATAGATTTTAAATATGATGATGCTTTAACTACCGCTGATAATGTTATGACATTTAAAATGGTGGTAAGGATAGTAGCACAAAGACATGGGCTCCATGCAACTTTTATGCCGAAACCGGTATATGGAATAGCAGGTTCAGGTATGCACCTTAATCAATCCCTATTTAGTAATGGGAGCAATGCCTTCTATGATCCTGAGGGCGAAATGGGGCTTAGCGATATTGCTTTATATTATATAGGGGGACTTATGAAGCATGCGCCGGCCATTACTGCAATAACCAATCCTTTGGTTAATTCCTATAAAAGATTAGTCTCTGGCTATGAGGCACCAGTTTATATTGCCTGGTCAGGCCAAAACAGAAGTCCTTTAATTAGAATTCCGTCAAACAGGGGCATAGGTACCAGGGTAGAGTTAAGAAGCCCAGACCCCTCCTGTAATCCATATCTGGCTTTGGCGGTAACTTTAAAGGCCGGGCTGGAGGGCATTAAAAAGAAAATATTCCCTCCTGAACCTGTTAATTGCAACATCTATGATATGACGGAACAGGAAAGGCTGGATGGACATATACCCCGATTACCCAGCAATCTTGCTAATGCAATTCTTGCCTTAATGGAAGATAAGGTGATTCAAGAGGCTTTAGGTCAGCACATCTATAGCCGTTATATTGAAGCCAAAAAGATTGAATGGGATGAGTATAAGATACAGGTTACGCCTTGGGAACTTGAGAAATATATAAGCAAGTTTTAGAATACTAATTATAATGGGATTGTTGAATATTATATGAGTTTTCTTAGCTAAATCAGTTAAGGTGCTTACTTATCAATAGTAATTTAGTTAGTGCAACAGACTAAATGAAGGAAGAAGATGATATTTATGCCAAGCCCCATTATTGGTATAACTTGTGATTATGATATAGATAAGCAAACCTCTCAGCTCCATAGGGGATATTATGATGCCATAGTAGAGGCAGGAGGTTTACCTGTTTTAATTCCTAATATACCTGATAAAAAGGCTTTGGAACTTTTAGATTCTTTGGATGGACTTCTGTTAAGTGGCGGCAATGATGTAGATCCTGTATTTTTTGGTGAGGTACCCATCCCAAACCTTGGCTTTATAAACCCCTTTAGGGACAGTTTAGAAATAAGCTTATGCAGGCAGGCTATGAAGCAGGATATTCCTTTACTGGGAATTTGCCGTGGCATACAGCTTATGAATGTTGCCATGGGCGGGACTATATATCAAGATCTAGAAAGTCAGTGGACATCTGGTGGGCTTTACAAACATAGTCAACAAGCACCTGATTGGTATGGCAGCCATGAGGTAGCATTAGACAAAAACTCAAAACTTATACAAATGCTAGGTGTAGAGAGACTGCGTACCAATAGCTTTCATCATCAGGCTATAAAGGATCCGGCTCCTTGTTTTAGGGTGACAGCCTGGTGTGGAGATGATGTAGTAGAAGGTATTGAGTCCCCGTCTCATACCTTTGCAGTTGGTGTTCAATGGCATCCAGAAAAAATGTGGCAAAGGGATGAGAGAATGTTAGGGCTTTTTAAAGGATTAGTTGGTGCTGCAATCAAGAGAAAAGGGGGTTTGTAGAGTATGTTTAAAGAATTGGTTAAATGGCTAAACCAATGGACTATAGACAATTATATGGCTATAGGGCTTAAAATAATTAAAATAATTATCATATGGATTGTGGCCAGTTTATTAATTCGGGTAGGAAGTTTTCTGATTAGAAGTTTTTTCGATAGCCAAGCCCGTAGTAGGGCAAGCATTAATAAGACAAAAAATGAGACCCTAAAGGCACTAACTAAAAGTATATTAAGATATACAGTTTATTTTATTGCTGTATTGATGATATTAGGAGAGCTGGGCGTTAACACCTCATCTATTTTGACTACTGCAGGTATTGGTGGGTTGGCCATAGGATTTGGCGCCCAAAGCCTAGTAAAGGATGTTATTAGTGGTTTTTTTATAATATTCGAAGACCAGTATGGAGTGGGTGACTTTGTAAAGATTCAAGATATCACTGGCACAGTGGAGGAGATTGGACTACGTATTACCAAGATAAGAGGATTTAAAGGAGATATCAATATTATACCTAACGGTCAAATAACTGTGGTAACAAATTATTCAAGGGAGAACTCTGCTGCTCTTGTAGATGTTAACCTTGCTTATGAAAACGATATAGATAGAGCTATTGAAATAATAGAGAAGGTCAGCAGAGAATATGCTGCTGAAAACCCTGATATTGTTGAAGAACCTCAAGTATTAGGAATAACTACTATGGATAATGTAGGGGTGACCTTGCGATTGATTGCCAGAACTCTGCCTATGAAACACTGGGGAGTAGAGCGGGCGCTTCGCAAAGTTATCAAAAAGGCTTTTGATGAAAACAATATAGAGATTTCATATCCAAGGCTAGTAGTCTTGGACAAGGAACAAACTTAAGGAGGTGTCTGTCTTGGCAAGACAATTCTTTGTAGGAGACATTATAGAAACAAGAAAAAAACATCCTTGTGGAAATAGCCAATGGGAGGTCACAAGGGTGGGTGCTGACATGAAGATGAAATGCTTAAAGTGTGGACGTATTGTAATGCTAGACAGAGAGGCCTTTGAAAAGAGGGTAAAAAAGGTAATCAAGCAAAGTGAACAATAGAAATACATAAATTTCTAGCCATGATCGTCTTCTTTTATCTATGGCATTTGATTATACAATGAACCTATAAGAAAATTTCAATAAAATAATAAAAAAGTTGT
>JAAYKZ010000207.1 GCA_012522165.1 Clostridiales bacterium | reverse complement strand
GAGAGCCGGGCAAGGTGAAAGCCGGTAGGGGCAATGCTATCCGAAGATGGCCCCGGAGCGGAGGCGCTGAAACTCAAAGTAGGTGTCTACGGACGATTTCGTTAAAGAATCAGGCGATGATAGTCGCTGAATGAGGCCTTGTATTTAAGGCGAATTAGGGTGGTACCGCGAAGGAATACCCCTCGTCCCTATATGTGTGGATCGAGGGGTTTTGTTTTATAAATATTTTAATATGAAAGGATGAGGAACGTGAAGGATAAAAATACCTTTTATATTACTACACCCATATATTATCCCAGTGATAAATTACACATCGGCCACTCCTATACAACTGTGGCGGCCGATGCAATGGCTCGTTTTAAAAGACTTACTGGCTATGACGTAATGTTTTTGACAGGAACCGATGAACACGGACAAAAGATTGAGCGGGTAGCCAGAGAAAATGGAGTAACCCCCAAAGAGTATGTGGATGGAATTGTGGCCGGCATTAAGAAATTATGGAAAACCCTTGACATATCTTATGACCATTTTATTAGAACTACTGATCCTGAGCATCAAAAGACTGTGCAAAAGATATTTAAAAAATTATATGATCAAGGGGATATTTACAAGAGCGAGTATGAAGGTTGGTATTGTACTCCCTGTGAATCATTCTGGACTGAAGTTCAATTACAGGATGGTAAATGTCCTGATTGTAATAGAGAGGTAGAGCTGGTAAAAGAGGAAAGCTATTTCTTTAGATTGTCAAAGTATCAGGATAGGCTCATTAAACATATTGAAGAGCATGAGGAATTTATCCAGCCTCCATCCAGGAAAAATGAAATGCTTAACAACTTCTTACGACCAGGGCTAGAGGATCTATGTGTGTCCAGAACCTCATTTAAATGGGGAATACCTGTTACTTTTGATGAGGATCATGTTATATATGTTTGGATAGATGCTTTATCTAACTATATATCTGCTCTAGGTTACCTAAGCTATAACGATGAAAAGTTTAAGAAATATTGGCCCGCCGATGTTCATCTAGTAGGAAAGGAGATAGTTAGATTCCATACCATCATCTGGCCTGCTATGTTGATGGCTTTGGGCGAAGAGCTTCCTAAACAGGTATTCGGCCATGGTTGGTTGATATTGGAAGGGGGCAAGATGTCCAAATCCAAGGGTAATGTGGTGGATCCCTTAATATTGGAGAAGAGATACGGCAGTGATGCCCTACGTTATTTCCTACTAAGGGAAGTTCCCTTTGGCTCCGATGGGGTTTTTTCCAATGAAGCTTTGGTAAATAGAATAAACTCTGATCTGGCCAATGACCTAGGTAACCTTTTAAGCAGAACCGTGGCCATGATAGATAAATACTTTGATGGCATAATTCCCTCTCAGGCCGTATTAGAAGATGTGGATAAGGAATTAATTGATTTGGCTTTGGCAACACCCAAAAAGGTAGAAGAGTTAATGGATGATCTACTATTTAGTAATGCTTTGGCTGAGATTTGGAAACTCATTGGTCGAACAAACAAATATATTGATGAAACCATGCCTTGGATTTTAGCTAAATCTGAGGAGCAAAAAGCACGTTTAGGAACAGTGCTGTACAATTTGGCTGAATCCTTAAGATTTGTCTCTGTATTAATAAGCCCCTTTATGCCCGTCACACCAGATAAGATCAGACAGCAACTGGGCATTGAGGGTCTTGCGGATTTACAGAGCTGGGATAGCCTGAGTCAGTTTGGGAAAATTCCTTCTGGCACAAAGGTACAAAGGGGCAATCCTATCTTCCCAAGATTGGATATTAACAAGGAATTAGAAGAGCTAGAGAAAACCTTGCCTACTGAAGGACAAAAGAAAGATAAGCAGGATAAAGGTAAAGATAGCAATAAAGGGAAAGGCAAAGACAGCAAGAAGGATACACAAGAGAAGGCCGAGATTACCATTGATGATTTTGCTAAATTGGATTTAAGGGTAGCCAGAGTTATTGCTGCTGAGAAGGTAGAAAACTCCGACAGGCTGTTAAAACTGCAGCGAAAGGTAGGAGATGAAACTAGACAGGTAGTATCAGGTATAGCACAACATTATACCCCAGAGGAACTGATAGGCAAGGATCTTATACTAGTAGCCAACCTAAAACCTGTCAAGCTTCGTGGAAACCTTTCTCAAGGTATGATATTGGCTGCCTCTAATGGAGATGGCAAGCTGGCTCTTATTACAGTGGATACAGAAATAGAACCTGGTTCTACCGTAAGCTAAAGGTGATGAAAGATGCTATTTGATACTCATGCTCATTTGGATGATAAACGATTTGATGATGATAGAAATGAGTTGATTCGAGGACTTCCCGAAAGGGGAGTCTCTCGAGTTATCACTCCAGGAATTGATATAGATTCCTCTAAAAAGTGTGTCCAACTTGCAGAGAAGTATGATATTGTATACGCTGGGGTGGGTATCCATCCTCACGAAGCAAGTAAAGTGGAAGAAGACTATTTAGACCAACTTCGCACCATGGCCCAGAATAAAAAGGTAGTGGCCATAGGTGAAATAGGGTTAGACTATTATTACGATTTTTCCCCAAGAGATATACAAAAAAAGCGCTTTATTGAGCAGATAGAATTGGCAGCCGAGCTGAAGCTTCCTATAATTATCCATAATCGGGATTCCCATGAGGATATGTTAAATATCCTAAGGGAACATAAAGATTTAATAAACGGGGGAGTAATGCATTGTTTTTCAGGTAGCTGGGAGATGGCCAAGATAGTACTGGAGTTGGGTCTTTATATTTCCCTTGCAGGACCTGTAACCTTTAAGAATGCCAAAAGACCTGTGGAGGTAGCCCAGAATATCCCTTTAGATAGGCTACTCATAGAAACCGATAGTCCATATCTAACTCCGGTTCCCTTAAGAGGAAAGCGAAACGATCCAGGACATGTGGCATTGGTAGCAGAAAAAATTGCAGAGATCCGCGGCATATCAGCAGAGGAAGTAGGTCGGATAACTACAGAAAATGCCATAAAACTATTTAAAATTGTATAATAGCTATTATGACTATAGTTTGTATGTTTAACTATGATTAAACCATTTAAAGGGGGTAGCCAAGATAGATAACTATGTTTATAAATTAGGCGATGCATTATATATAAATCTTACCAACCAGTGTACCAATGCCTGTGATTTTTGTATTAGAAAAGGTTCCCAAGGTATGGGAGAATATAAGCTTTGGCTTAAGACAGAGCCTACTGCCCAGCAGGTGATAGAACAATTGGGAGATGTAAAGAAGTACAGTGAAGTTGTTTTTTGTGGGTTTGGTGAGCCTACTATTAAGCTTAATGAGCTTATTGAAATAGCTAAAAAGGTAAAGGCTAATGGAGTTAAGGTTCGTGTAAATACCAATGGACATGCAAATC
Organism: Clostridiales bacterium; assembly: GCA_012522165.1. Lineage (GTDB taxonomy): Bacteria > Bacillota > Clostridia > Caldicoprobacterales > UBA3941 > JAAYGY01. The sequence continues at coordinate 8,622 of JAAYKZ010000207.1, read as the reverse complement.
TTTACCATGGCAGAAATGTAGTACCTGAGCTAGCAGGATTAGTGGATGTAATGTCCATAAGCCTAAATGCTCCCACTGCTGAGGAGTATCAAAAGATATGTAGATCCAGATATGGTTTAGAAGCTTTTGATGGCATGCTAGATTTTGCTAGAAAATGTGTAGGAGTTATACCAGAGGTGGTATTATCCGTTGTGGATGTGTTACCCCCTGAGGATATAGAAAAATGCCGTAAGATAGCCAAGCAAGTAGGCGCTAAGTTCAGAGTAAGGGAAAAAGAATAAAAAAATGGCTGTTGTTAGACTAGATAGCTAGTTTACAACAGCCTTTTTATATGCCTATGAATTTATCTCATATAATACGACTCAAAAATTTCTTTAGCCATATCCAGCTTAACTCCTCCTTCTCCAGCAGGCACTTCTAAAGCTATAGATAAAATTAAAGGATTTGATTCTTCTGGGGTGAAAGCCACTAGCCAACCTATTTCTTTTTGGCCCTCATCATCCTTCTGAGCAGTACCGGTTTTAGCCGCTATGGTAAGGCCATCAATAGCAAGGCGGTGAGCTGTGCCAGTTTTATCCTCTACCACATTAATAAGGGAAGGTAGAATTACATCTATCCATTTTTCGTGTATAGCCTTTGGCTTCCATATCTTTCTTTCAAACTCCTCAATGGTTTGTCCATCTGGACTTTTAATTTCTTGAATGATTTGGGGGAGAATTATATCCCCTTGATTTAAAAAGGCGGTGTACATGGCACCAACTTGTAGTGGCGTTATTAACATTTCTCCCTGCCCTATGCTAGAAACTGCCAGCAGTCGTTTTGACCAGGAAGTATTATCATTCTTTATAATAGATTGGGATACAGGCAGGGCGAAGGGTATAGGCTCACCTATTCCAAATTTTTGAGCATAGGCTTGGAAGGTTTCATAGGGTAGTTTTAGTGCTGCCCATGCAAAATATATGTTGTCGGACCAGACTAAGGCTCTATCTAGATTAACTGGACCGGCAGGATGATTGGTTCTAGTAATAGGTGGACCATTCCAATCGTCCATATCAGGAGTCCACGAGTTTTTTTCAGCCTCCTTAACTACAGTATCTTCATGGATTATTCCTTCTTCTAAGGCCATGACCGCACTAAAAGGCTTTAGAGTAGAACCTGGGGGATAGAGGGCGTAGGTAGCACGGTTGATAAAGGGGTTGTCTGGATGTTCAGATAACTCCTTCCATTTAGAAGGAAGGACGCCATTAGGAAATATATTTGGGTCGTAGCCAGGAGAGCTAACCATGGCAAGGACTTCACCTGTTTTTCCATCAAGGGCTACTATGGCCCCTACATGGTCTTTAAGAACCTGGTAGGCCATCTCCTGAAGCTTTGGATCTAGGGTTAAGCTAACGGTATTTCCGTTTCTTGGCGGCCGTTCAGCTACAATAGATTTTGTCTTATTATCCTTATCTCTAATAAAGAGAGTATAGCCGGAAATACCATGAAGCAGCTCTTCAAAAGAAGCTTCAATGCCTTGTTTTCCTATCAGATCTTGAGAACTATAGCCCTTGTTTTTTTCTAAATCCTCTGCACTTACCCGCTGTACATAACCTACTACATGGGAATATAGCTCATTATCCAAGTATCTTCTAGAGTCTGTTACCACATTAGTAGCCAGCATGACTCCCTTTATTGATAAAATCTTATCTTTAAACTCCTGACTAATATTTAGAGGAAAGCTTCTAAGGGGTACCAAAGAATCGTCTTTTACCCAATCCTTTGATAGTTCGTTCAAAATTTTTTCTTCTTCCATTTCTAGAAGAGGAGCCAATGCCTTTGCAAATTCCTGCTTATCAGGAATCTTTCCGGGTACTGCGCCTACTGTATAGGCTTCACCCTCTATTGCTATAGGATTGCCTTTTCTATCAGTTATATCTCCCCTAAGGGCATGCTGGCTAACTAACCTTACCTGATCGTCAGACCCCAAATCAGGGAATATAAGGGATGGGGTCCAAACCAGCTTCCATTCATCTTTTTCCAAAACTAAAGGAAGAGTAAAATGAGCTTCGAAGGAATCTACAGTATCAGTATGAAAGACTGCATCCAAGGGGAGAAAGGCCTTATCTTCCTCCTGGATTAGTTCTTGAGGACTTAGCTCTACACTATTTAATTTAATGGCCGAGAAAATTGTTTCATATCTTTCTATAAATTTATCTTTGGATATAGATTCTTGACTATCAGTAGATAAGGCATCATACATTTTTTCAAAGTCTAAGGCAGACCAAGCATCTATATAAGCCTGAGCGGTATCCATAGGATTAGCTTTCTGGCAGGCTGTCAACAAGAGTAAAATAGAGAATACAAGAGATAAAGCGAGTATTAGAGTCTTATTTGACATAGACTTTCTCCTTTCTTTGTTTATGTATAAATCTAATCTTATTAGCAATACCTTCATATTGGACAAAGCTGGCTAATAATGATATATTATACCACATGCATCCGGGCAACACCTATTATTGTTATAGATAGGTATAAAAATCCAAGGATGGGAAAGAATATTTTAGTACAAGCTGAAATATTACAAAAACTTGACAAAATATTAAAATAGTATTACAATAGCTCCATCGACTTCCCTTAATCTGTTAAAAAGGAGGAAATAAAATGGAATCGGATCAGCAGAACATGCATAAGTATAAGCCTTTATGGCTAGTATGCATCGTTCTAGTAATCGTTGGGGGAGCCACGACAGCATTTGCTCGCTTTTTAGATAATATTTATCATGAAGTAACCTTAGACGATAATGGGTATGTTGTCCAAATTCAAACAATGGAAAAGACAGTTGAAGAACTTTTGAATAAATACGAGATAACATTAGGTCCTGGAGACGAAATAAGCCCGGATCTAGAGGATACCATAGAGGATGGTACTCAGATAAAAATAGATCGTGCTTTTAAGGTGACTGTTGAGGCTGACGGAAAGGTAAAGGAGGTTTATTTAACTAAAGGTACTATAGAGGATGTGCTAGATAAAGCCCAGATAACCTTAGGAGATAAAGACTTTGCCAACTTTGACCTAGACCGTCAGGCAGTACCAGGAGATTACATCAAAATTACTAGAGTTAAAGAGGAAGTTTTTGTAGAAAAAGAAAAGATACCATATCAAGTAATAACCAAGGAAAATGACAAGCTAAAAAAAGGAGTAGAAAAGGTAGTACAGGAAGGAAAAGAAGGGGAGAAGGAAAGAAAAATACTAATAGCCTACTATGATGGTGTAGAAGTAAAACGAGAAATAGTGGAAGAAAGAATATCTCAAGAACCTCAAAACAGGATAATAGATAAAGGAACCTATGTGGAACCGCCCAAAACGGTTTCCAGAGGAAATACTTCAAGGAGCAAAACTTCAAGTAGCAATACTACTAAAAGTTCTACTAGTAGCAGCAAGACATCAAGCAGCAAGTCTAGTTCAAATAGCTCTGGTTTTAAGACCTTTGAAGCAACAGCCTACACCCATACCGGGAACAAGACAAGAACTGGTATATGGCCCAAAAAGGGAATAATTGCAGTTGACCCTAAGGTAATTCCACTATATACTAAGGTATATATAGAATTTCCAAAAGGGTGGACCCACTTAAATGGATATTATCAGGCCATGGATACTGGTGGAGCTATTAAAGGCAATATAATTGATGTATTTGTAGAAGATGAGGCTACTGCTAGAAAGTTTGGAAGAAGAAAAGTAAAGATCAAATATTAAATGATCAGATATTAGGGAAGACGCAGGCAGGATACAGAGTATCCTGCCTTTTTAAGGAGGAAATTTATGAAATCGCTTACATCTCCTAAGGTTATAAAGGAAATTCTTGAAAAACATAATTTTAGGTTTAGCAAAAGCCTTGGACAAAATTTCTTAATTGATAGAAATATAGTAGAAAAGATTATGGAAGGAGCTCAAGTAACTCAAGGAGATAGGGTTTTAGAGATAGGTCCTGGAATTGGTACCCTTACCCAAGAGCTTATATCAAGGGGTGCAAAGGTTGTTGCCGTAGAGATTGATAAAAATCTTTTGCCTATTTTAGCAGAGACTCTAGGAACCCCTCCCAATCTTAGCATTGTTCATGGAGATATATTAAAGATTGACATTCAGGGATTAGTAAATGAGTTTTTTGAAGGTAAGGAATTTAAGGTGGTGGCAAATCTGCCCTACTACATTACTACCCCTATAATAATGCGATTTTTGGAGGAGTACCTACCCTTTACCACACTGACAGTAATGATTCAGAAAGAGGTAGCCCAAAGAATGGCTGCTAAGCCAGGGCAAAAGGAATATGGATCTTTATCTGTTGCTATACAGTACTATACCAAGCCACGGCTTGTATGTAGGGTGCCTTCAAGTGTGTTTATGCCCAGACCCAAGGTTGATTCCATAGTCATTGCCTTGGATAGGCTAGATGAGCCGCCAGTAGCTGTTTATGATAGGGATTTATTTTTTAAGGTGGTAAAGGCAGCATTTGCCAAGAGGAGAAAAACTATCTTAAACAACCTAACTTCTGGTGATTTGAAGGAATGGGACAAGGAAAAGATATTAGAGGTTCTTGAAAGCTCTGGAATTGATCCTCAAAGACGAGGGGAGACTTTGAACATACAGGAGTTTGCCACTATTGCAAACAATATGAGAGATATCAAATTAGTGTAAGTCATTCAGTTTTCAATAGCTCATTTTGTTTATATAGTAGTAACGGTTAATCACCATATGGTAAATTGGCAGAATATAGGGTTAATAGGATATTATCAGAAAGTGAATTAGCATCCAATAGTATTGTAAGAGGGAAAAGAAGTCCTATTTATAAAATAGGATTTCTTTTTTTTGTTTTGTCTCATATACATATACTAGTACAAATAACAAAAAGGGGGGAAAGGGAAGTTGGCAAGAAGACCTTATTACCATCGTTCCTTCATTATTCTAAAGCCTGAAAGCAAGGGTTATGGAATTAATCCCAATAAGGAGCCAGCTGGATATTGTAAATTCGAAATTAGGAGGGGTATAGGAAAGGCATACATATATCTCCAAGATATTAAGCCAAGTAGTGCTTTAGATGGGATTTATGAGGCATATCTTATATCTATTGATGATTCCATAAAACCTTGTAAGTTGGCTAGTTTACACATAGACGAACAGGGAAAGGGCGAACATATAGCATCCTTTGATGCCAATGATATTATGGGCTCAGGAAAATCATTGGAAGAATTCCATGCCTTAGCAATAACATTTAGATCCGAAGAAGCAGGGAAAACCATGAAGGTAGCCTACCCTTTAATTGGTTATTCCAGCAGAGATGTTAATATGGATGCTCATATTATAACTGAAAAACTAAAAGTTATCCATGGAGATGAAGTAGAACTTCAATCTGATTCTGAACCTGAAGTTGAGGCTAAAGAAGTTGAGGTAGAAAGTCCAATAGAATTAGAACAGGATATAGAGATAGAGTCTGAGCCGGAAGTGGAACCAGAAATGAAAGACCAACTTGAGTATGAGGCAAAAGGGGAATCAGAGCCAGACCAGGATACTGAAGAATCAGATATGAAGACTGAAGCGTCAGAGATTGATACAGATGAGCTTAAAGAATTAGAAACTGAGGGAGTAAAATCAGAAGAAGAGCCTGATAAAGAGGCCTTATCCCCAAATAGTGTGGAATCTATGAGCCATTACTCAACGGAATCAATACAGACAAGCAATGAAGGTGAAGCTATTAAACAGCGAGAATTATATGGATCTGCCGACGAATTAAAGAAAGCCTATGAAGATAGTTATAGGAGATATCTAAAAGACTTTGTATATCATGATAGTTATTATCCCTATAGGAGTGCTACATATTGGGACAGTGTAAAGGATTATTTTATGGGTCTTTTTAAAGCATATCAGCGAGTACATCCTTTTGACAACGAGCTAAAGAATGCAGAATGGGTGAGGGTACAACAAGCAGTTCCAAATCCTAGTATGTATTATGCAGATTCAATCTACCGCTATCCATACTATGGACATCACTATCCTGATCACTATATAGTTGGGCTTATAAAGGAAAAAGATGAAATAAAATATGTAGTATATGGTATTCCCAGTATGTATAGCATGCTTCCGCCGGTATCCATAACAGGATTTTCCCGTTGGGTACCCGTTAAAGATGGTTATGGCATGGGATACTGGTTGATGTATATCGATGCTATAAGCGGCAGGGTGGTATACCCCTATGAAAAAGGAATGATTTAAAGATCATTCCTTTTTTTTCTTTATTTTTTTGATAGGATATGGTAAAATAAATTATACAATTACATAAATTTCTAGATATTCCAACAACCGACAAATAAATACATATTTAGTCATAAATCGGCATAATATTTATCTTAATACAAGATTAATGGGGAGGAATAAACAATGAAACAAAGGACGAGAGTTGTACTAATAGATGACAACTCCAGTATACGGGAAATTGTATCATCATACATTGAAATGCAGGATGACATAGAAGTAGTAGGCTTGGCTAGAGATGGTGTTGAGGGCATAAAAATAATTCATGAGAAAAAACCAGATGTAGTTATTCTAGATATGATTATGCCAAGATTGGATGGACTAGGAGTACTGGAGCACTTTAATATGTCTACCAATGTAAGTAAACCTTTCTTTATTTGTTTATCGGCTGTTGGACAAGAAGAGTTAATTCGAAAGGCTGTAGGTCTGGGTGCCAGGTATTATATGATAAAGCCCTTTGACATGGAAATGCTTGTAAAGAGAATAAGAGAATTAAGCAACAACAAGAAAGGCATAGCAGACTTGAATCAAATTCCAGTAGGTGGTGAGAGAACTAAAAATCTTGAAGAGAAGATAACTGACATTTTTCTGCTTATTGGAATACCAGCCCATATAAAGGGATATCATTTTTTACGTGAAGCCATTAAAATGGTAGTAAAAGATGGGGATGTAATAAATCGAATAACCAAGGAACTTTATCCAGGAATCGCTAAAAAGTTCAAGACAACTCCTAGCAAGGTAGAAAGGGCCATTCGTCACGCTATTGATGTAGCCTGGAGCAGAGGTAAGGTAGAGAATATAAATCAGTTATTTGGATATGTTGTCTATGATGAGAACGATAAGCCCACCAATGGAGAATTTATTGCTTTAATAGCCGATAAGTTGAATATGGATGAGTCTGCATGATATTCCTGAATTCTTGACATAATATCCTAATCACAATATAATGATATTAGAATATAATATTATTAAGAAAGTGGGAGACTGCAATGGCATCAAGGCTGGCTTATTATGAAAAGAAGGCAGAAATTTTAAAAGTTTTAGGACACCCTGTTAGGCTTTGTATTGTAAATGGCCTTATTACTAAAGAGTGTAATGTAACAGGAATTCAGGAATGCTTAAAGCTTCCTCAGTCCACCATATTCCAGCATTTGAGTATTTTGAAGGCTCATGGCATCATAAAAGGCAAGCGGAATGGGCTAGAAATTACCTATTCTGTTGTGAATGAGGATGTAATTCGTTTAGTAAGAGCTTTTATGGAGGAGGCCCAGCCTTTTCAAAAAGGTTAGTGAAAGAATATAGGGGCCTCCAGCCTAATTAAATCCCTCAGCAGAAAAGGAGAAGCAATTAAAAATTCCCAAAATGTAGGAACACAAGTAAACATAATAATATTGTGGAAAACCCTAACATATATCCACAGACAAAAATCCGAAAAATAGGAGCTTGGGGATAACTTTGTGGATAATGTGGATAAGTCTTCTGTTAACCTGTTGATAATATGCCTATATTGTGTGCAAATTTAGACTTTTTTATTTAAGAAGGATTTTATACTGTAATGGCGAATACATTTTTACATATGGGAATAATATATTAAAATTGCTTTCTGGAGGGAGACAAAATGGCTTATAAGAAATGTCCTAGATGTAGTCTAAATTATATCCAGGATACGGAAGTGCTTTGTAAGATATGTCTAGACGAGGTAGGAAAGGCACTTCGTTCTAACGGTGAGGATGAAGAAGAATATGATATTTGCCCAGAATGTGGCGAAAATATTATAAGATCTGGCGAAGACATGTGCTATCAATGTATGATAGAACAAATTAAAGATGAGGTAGATGAGGAGAGCAGGAAAAAAGAAGAATGGGAGGATTTTCTTCCCAAGGATGAAGACGATCTCTTTGGAGATGATGATCAGGATGATGGGCTGGAACAGCTAGAGGGAATAGAGTTAGATGAGGAATACGATGATTCAGACCTTGATCCTGAAATGGAAGAAGAAGAATTTGATTTATAAATATTGTTTTCATATTTTATGTAAATTCGGAAATAATAACTGTATAATAAAAAATCATCCTTGCAAATTTCCATTACTTCATTTTTAGAACGCTTGTACCGTCAGGTTACGGCGTTTTTTTCATTATATTAGAGGAATCTATAGACCTATTTATGGGCATTATATAGATGATTTTAAAAATTAAATATTAAAATATAATAAGGAAGTGATGGAATTGATAAGTGTTGAAGCACTTGAAAAAGTAAAGGAGACTATAGAATCAAATATAGGAGAAAGGGTCAAGTTAAAAGCTAATAGAGGCCGTAGACGCACCTATATTGATG
>JAAYKZ010000206.1 GCA_012522165.1 Clostridiales bacterium | reverse complement strand
TGTCCATCCTATTGACATAGGTCCATGGGTTCCCTTTTTCTTAATGCTATTGTAATAGATAACAAATTCTATATTTATATAACTTTTTCTATATCCCTTAGTTCTTTACCTGGTTTTTTAAAGAACTTTTATGAGCTGTGACACCTCTTATACTTTTTAACAAAAAAAATCTTCTCCGCATTGTTTAGGGCTAAATAAAGCGAAGAAGATTTCACGATTCAGATATATTTACTTTATTATGCGCATAGATTTGATAGCTCTGTTTATCAACTCATCTTTGCTCTCATATGCAATATCATAACAGCATGCCCATCCTACGAATATCTCTATGTTTCGCATGCCTGGATTGCTTTCACAGTATTTTTTAACGCCTTCCTTAAATCTATGATAAAATTTTATAGCCTCTGCTTCCTGCTGGCCAGGAATTATCACTGCAAATACATAGTCGCTGTATCTAACTAAAATATCCTCTGCTTCTGAAGATTCTCTTATTATTGCAGCTAGATCTTGGATAAGTACATTGCCAGCAGCATGGCCATATACATCAGTATATATTCTATGCCCTTGAATATCTATAATCACCAAGGCTACAGGATAGTTATTTTGCTTTAATTGACTAAATTGTTCAGCTAGGTTTTCCCAATATCTATTAAAATATCTAGAATTATAAAGGCCGGTCAAAGGGTCAGTATTAGCCCAGATATATAACTCATCATTGGACTCTAATAGTTCTTTTCTGGATTTATCTAGCTCCTCTATTAAAATATCCTTTACCCCTATAGCATCCTTCAACCTTTGCTGATTCTCTTCTAAACCCTTGATTAGAGAATGAAGCTCCCAAGAAACCCATATAAGGAATGCAAATCCAAGTATCCAATATATCATTGGATATATTAAGTAGTTGGCAAGATTGGAATCTATTGTATAATAGTCCACTAATATAAAAAAGATAGATGCCAGGATATTGACAGGCAAAAAGATCTTAGGTTCATATATTAGCGCCATTCGTACAATAAAGGAAATAAATAATACTAATACTAGGGGTGATAAAGAGGTTGAATGGATATATAAGAGAAACATTAATTCTATGGCCTCTACCATTACATTGTAGTAAGAACCCAAAGACCAGGGATAGCTATACTTTTTAAATAAAAGCAATAAAACATAAAGTAGACAAATGAAAAAAGAGGGGGGCAAAAATATTCCAAATAATATTGTCATGACTATTGAAAATAACCTGATAATCCACTCTAGTCTTAGCATATATAAGTCCCCTCCTACCCTAGCAAATCCTATATGAGAAATATTCTACATTTTTTGTCAAATTCCTTCAGTTTTTTAATATAATCATATATAAACCCTACCATATTTTTCAATCCTCTTTTAAATAATATTTTGCCAGCTTTATATCTTCTGGCTTATCTACATCATTAGCCAGCTCAGGATAAGGACTTATTATGGCTCGGGCTTTAATGCCTAACAATTCAAAGAAACGCTGCTCTAAATGGGAAATCGAGAGCTTACCCATAGCTAGTAATATTAAAAATTTAGTTCCCAAGAGTTTGCCCAACTCCCAAGGCTTTTTTCTGTTATCTATAATTGCTCTGGCAAACTCTTCGCAGGATTTTACAACTTTAGGATTAAGTCCTAGGATATTGCCTCCTGTGAAAGTACCCTCCTTAAGTTTTACATAAGTTCTTATAAATCCCGGGTATAGCTTATGATTTACCCTTTTATCCACTATAGGATAGCAAAGATCAGCAGGTTGATCAAAACATCTTTGGATAAAATCTGCTACTACTTCACCGTTTAACATAGGAATATCAGATGTTACCACTAGAACAAAGTCTTGATCTATGAAAGGTAATAACCCTTTCTGTAAGTTTATAAATAAATCTTTATCCTCTTGGATAAAATGATCTACCCTACCCTCTAATCTCTCCTTTAGTTTATTGACAGGCCCAACTATGGAAATGCCATCTATTCTATTGGAATCCCTGAGAGCATCCACTACATATTCCACTATCCATTTACCGCCTATTTCTATAAAAGATTTGTTATTTATATCTGCACCAAATTCTCCTTTATAGCTATCTCCCGCCAGTATAACAGCCTTAACTTTAGCCATTTTTCTACCAACCCCTCTTTCAATCAACATAAGTATTTTATTCATTGTGCTAATTAAACTTATAATGATAAGAACTATTTATATAGCACATATTTAAACATATTATTTTATATTATAACTTATTGTCCTGCTATTAGAAAGAATTTAAATCTATTGATGCCTATGCAGTTAATTGACTTTCCCTAATAGATGTATTAATATTCAATTTATGTAATACCATAATTACATATAAC
>JAAYKZ010000205.1 GCA_012522165.1 Clostridiales bacterium | reverse complement strand
TTTCAGGATATAGTTTCACTTCAAGCTCCATTTGGCCTAACTGTTTTATAGGCTCATCAAGTACAATCTTCTTTCTATCTATGGTAATATTATGCTGTTTTTTCAGCTCCTGTGCAATCTCCTTATTGGTAACAGAACCAAATAGCTTGCCGTTTTCCCCGCTTTTTGCTTTTATAACCAAGGTGATTTCTGATATTTTCTTTGCTAACTCCCTGGCCTCCTGCTTTTCCTGCTCTATGCGCTTTTGTTGTGCCCTCTCTTTGTTTTTTAATTCATCGAGATTAGCTTTGGTAGCCTCTATAGCTAAACCTTTGGGGAACAAGAAATTTCTAGCGTACCCATCGCTAATATTAACTACATCTCCTTTAACTCCAGTACCCTTTACATCTTTAAGCAAAATTACCTTCATTTGCTTTCACCTTCCTCACTTAAGTATTCTTCCACAGCCTTTATAACTCTTTCCCTGGCTTCTTCTATAGTAATATCCTCCAGCTGGGCACCAGCAATGGTCATATGCCCTCCCCCACCCAGCTTTTCTAATATTAATTGTACATTAATACCCCCCAAAGATCTACCACTAATAATCACTCCACCATCTACCTGGGCCAATACAAAGGAAGCATTGATTCCCCGGATAGTCAGGAGGGTATCAGCTGCCTGAGCAGCGATAAGGGATGGATTTTTTACTCCGGGAGGACACTCTGATGCAGCAATGCCATCCTCTATTATATAAGCATTCTTTACTGTCTCTGCCCTGGCCATATAGGTTTCAATATCATCCCTGAAATACTGACGAGCTGATGTAGGATCCGCACCTGACCGCTTCAAATAGGAAGCAGCTTCAAAAGTACGTACTCCTGTCTTAAAGGTAAAACTTTTTGTGTCCATAGTAATTCCCGCTAATAGTGCATCTGCTTCTAGTGGCTTTAGTTTTAGTTTTTCATCAAAGTATTGCACTATCTCCGAAACCAACTCACTGGCTGAAGAAGCATAGGGTTCCAGATAGGTCAAAGTAGCAGTTTCTATAGACTCTGCACTTCTGCGATGATGATCTATGACCACTATTCTCTCTGCCGTTTCTATAAGCTCTGGTGCTATTGTAAAACTAGGACGATGAGTATCCACCACTATAAGGAGGGATGAGCTGGGATCTAGCCTAGCCATAGCTTCTTTAGAAGAAATAAAAAGGTTATTGTATTCTTCCCTTTTTTCTATCTCCTCCATAAGATAGTGTATAGAAGGATTAGACTCCTCTAACACGATATATGCATCAACATCAATATATCGAGCACATCTATACAGACCTAAAGCCGATCCTATAGAATCAAGATCAGGAAGTTCATGGCTCATAATAAATACATTCCGAGATTGCTCCATAAGCTCTCTAAGTACTCCTGCTATAACTCTAGATTTGACCTTTGTACGTCTTTCTACAGCCTTGGTCTTGCCGCCATAAAAAGAGAGCTTGCTTCCTTTTTTTACTACTACCTGATCTCCGCCTCTGCCTAGAGCCATATCCAAGGCGGTCTTGGCATAACTTGAGCTTTGCAGTGGGCTATTTGCTTCTGCCCCAACCCCTATACTTAAAGTAGGGGTTATCTGATTTCCCATATCTATTTCCCGTACACTATCTAGTATATCAAATTTTTGGGCCTCTATCTTATCCAATATTTCTGAGTCCATTATCATAAGAAATTTATCCCGTTCGTACTTTTGCAAACCTGCATTAAGATTCATTGCCCACTTACTAAGACGGCCTTCTATCTCAGCTACTACCATAGGCCTGCCTGCCTCATCGGTATTGGACAATACCTCATCATAGTTATCTACATATATATGGGCTAATACCAGTTGTCCTTTTTTAAACTTCTCTTCAAAAACAGTTTTATCTGTTATGTCCTTCCAATAGAATATAAGTATTTTTTTTGATTCATCTAATTCCCTGTCTATCTCAACAGGAGAACAGGTAATACTATATATTCTATCATTGAAACTGATAGGTTCAAACCTGCTTTCCTCTTCCTGGGATTGATTAAAATCTAACTGAGGCAGGTATTGATTTAAATTCTTTCCTACAACCTCTTTATCCTCAAGTATTTGACCAAGAAATTTATTATACCAAATAATGGTGCCGTCTCTCTGGGTTACTACTACTGGCATAGGCACAGTTAATATAGCACTCTTGGTAGCTAAATCAATACTAAAGGAAAGGTTCTCCAGGTGTTGGGTTATTTTCCTATTCCGGTTTTTTTGGACCTTAAAATTATAATATATAATTCCGCAACAAACAATCAAAGCGAGTATCCCAATTATCCATTCATAGTATATCAGAAATAAAGCTAACACTAGAATAGTACCTAACATTATCTTTATCTCTGTATCCATATTCCCTTTTAATTTAAACCTTTTCATAGGATCACACCTTTAAACTAGTCTCTACTTCGACCACTATACACCTTTCTAACACTAAATATTTGATCAAAGATACCCAAAAGCATCAGAGCTACTGGTAAAAATATAAAGGCTACTACCATTATCAACACAACCACAACTCCTGGTAGACCCTTTTGTGCTAGAAAAAAGTTGACCACTGACAAACCTTGAACAGTAAAAACAAAAGTAAACACCGAAGAAACTGTGTATAGTACCACATCAAAGTTGGATACATTCATCCAAGTCCCTATGACTGCAATAAGCATAATGCCTAAAAATCCTCGCCCTGTTCCCCTGGGAAGGGACCAATTTCTAAAAAGAGGCACATAGGGGGTAGATACCTTTAGTTTCTTTAAAACAAACCGGGAAATAAGAAAACTTAGGCTTCCCATGATTAATGAATTTATTAGTAACATAGAAGGAAACAAAGGAAGCAGGTCCTTCATTTGGGCTATAATTCTTTGAATAAATCTGTCAACAGAATAGCCTTCTTCTAGCATTCCTAAAGCCTGATATTGTTTTAGAAACCCTTGTATATTAGTTGAATTAGATTGTAAAAGAACTTTTATATTGTTTAGTAAAAAATCAAAAAAGCTCTCACCTCTTATCCAAGTAAAAGCTTGCAAAAATAGTAATGCGGATAATAATACGCCTCCTGCTGAGAGGATTATGGCTTCATTCATTTCTAAATTTTTCTTATAAACTACTATCAGGCTTAGTACTATAAATATATTTAATGTAAAAGCTGTTATGCCCAAAAAAGGATCTACCAACAATGCTAAAACAAGACAAGATATTCCTAAACTAACAATTCCTCCTAGGATTCCCCTTCTGGCTCCCACTACGACAAAGGGAACGGGGAATAATAGCACCAAAATATTGAGTACAGGTATAAAAAACAACAGAAAAGCTAAAGCAATGGTTACTACTCCCACAATTATGCTTTCTAAGGCTGCTTTTAAAGTTTTGTCCATTATATACACTCCAAATTATATTAAATTCTAAAATTCAGCATGAGAATCTCTTAGATGTTGTTGAAGCTCTGATAAATCTCCATAACTTTGCTCTATATCATTATCCTCTATTATTTCCAATCGAAGCTGGTCTTCAATTGCCTGGTCAATCAGGGCATAATGAATACCCAGTCTTTTTCCAAGGAGATAGCAGGTAATAATAATATTACCTAGACACTGGGCTAGAGCCTCTTGAGAAGCCTTTGCACCACTTGCCAACATATTAAATATTTCAGCTACTGAATTAAGCATTTGGCATTTTAGCCATTCTATCAATCGAATATTTTTGGTAATATCAAAATCTCCAGATCTAACCCTGGACACTGTATCAACCCCATTTCCTAGGCATAGCGTACAAATGCTTTTATATAATACTATTCGCTACTCCTTGAGTTTTTCCTACTCTTTAGAGTAAAATCTTGGATAAGAACCTAAAATTTTAAAAAACTTACACTGTTTATATAATTGCTCCAAGGCCTCCTTAACTACAGTATCATCCTTGTGCCCCTCTAGATCCACCAGAAATAGATATTGCCCTAGGAGGGTACGCATGGGTCTGGATTCAATTTTTGTAAGATTTATATTCATGTCAGCAAAGATCTTAAGGGCACGAAACAGACTTCCAGGCTTATGGTCTACAGTAAAAGCCAAAGTGGTCTTATCCCTTCCTGTCCGTTGAGCCTCTTTATTTGAAATAACCACAAAACGGGTGCTATTTCCATTATGATCTTGAATTCCCTCTTTTAGAATCTTAAGGCCATAAATATGGGCAGCACGTAAATTTGCAATTGCAGCCCAAGGAAGTTCACTATCCCTCACTAGTACAGCCGCTGCTGCAGTGCTTTGTGTGGCGTCCCGCTGCACATTCTTTAAACAGCTATCTAAAAACTTTCTGCATTGGGCCAAGGCCTGAGGATGAGACAATACCCTTTTTATATCCTCCATCTTTACTCCATTTCTGGCCATTAAACAATGCTGAATGGGTATAACAAGCTCTTTTATTATATTCAAATTGACTTCATGAACCAGTATATCAATAGTCAGGTTGACAGTACCTTCCATAGCATTTTCTATGGGAACTACGCTTTCAGATACTTCTCCCTCTGCCACAGCATATATTAACTCCTGTATACTATCATATTCTACAAGCTGATCATTGGTTTCTTTAGTACGT
>JAAYKZ010000204.1 GCA_012522165.1 Clostridiales bacterium | reverse complement strand
ATTATAGAAGGGGTGTTAATAGTGAAAGATGAAATTAGAAAAATCTTAAAAATGATTGAAGATGGTCATATCACCGCCGAAGAAGGGGAAAACCTTATTGAAGCTTTAGGTAGTAACCAAGATGGAGCACTGTCACAAGGTTTATCTGTATCCGACTCCTCCACTCAATTTTTAAAGGTACGTGTTGTTGAAGAGGGAAAGGATAAAGTCAATGTTAGCATCCCCTTATCACTAGTAGAAATAGGGCTTAAATTGGGAGCAAAGATCGGGCCAACATTTGCATCTGAAGCCGAAGTTCTACAGAATATAGATTTGGTGGATGAATTGATGCAAGCAATTAAAGAAGGAGCAAGAGGCAAAATAGTAGATATAGATAACGACGATAGCAAAGTGGAAGTTTTTATTGAGTAAAACCCACAGGAGGCCATCATGCATAGGTTAGAAATATTAGAAATGCTTGAAAAGGGAGATATCTCGGTAGACAAAGCTATTTCTATGTTAAAGCACCCTCCAAAGCCTAAACCACTCCCCAAGGGAAATATTCTAATTATTAAAGTACGAGATGAGGATAAAAAGTTATACATCCCGATACCCTTTTTTCTTATCAATCTAGTTTTTCTACTGGGCAAATTAGGGATAAAAGTTGCAGTCAGATTTGCAAACAACGAGGATTTAAGAAAGGTAAATGATATATTTAAATATATTGATTATAGGGACATTAGAAAGCTTGTTAACAGCTTGCGAATATGTAAGTCCACTGGGTTAGTAGAAGTACAGGAGGGAGAAAGTACTGTAATTATTAGCGTGATATAATCATTTACCTTTGAAACCTTTTAACAAATTAAAAATAAATTAGATTATGAATTTATCATATCGGAAAAGATCAAAAAGCTGTTGCTAGACTAGATTCACTAGCTTGCAACAGCTTTTGGTTACATTTGCCTTCTTTTCTGATTTAATTCCCTGGCTAATTCTAGATATCGTCTATTGAGTTCCTCTTTCTCCTCTTCATCTATGGTCTGATCAAGTTTTCCTCCTAAATATGCTAATTCAAGTTCCAGTTTCATAATGCTTTCTGCAATATCCCTGTGCTGTCTTTCTTTTTCCTGGTCTATCTTCTCCTTTCTTGACTTAGACAGATAGTATTCATAGCTTCCTTCAAATGTGCGAAGTTTTTTGTTCTCTATTAGGAATATTCTATTAGCTAACCGATTTATAAAATACCTGTCATGGGAGACAAATATAATACTACCCTGAAACTCTTCTAATGCCTCTTCAACCTTTTCTTTGGATTGGATGTCCATATAGTTGGTAGGCTCATCTAGTACTAATAGATTGGCACCAGATAATATAAGCTTGGCAAAGGCTACCCTTCCCTTTTCCCCCATGCTCAAATTACCAATCTTCTTAAAAACATCATCACCTCTAAACAGAAGACAGGCAAGTAGAAGCCTAGTCTCTTGAAGGGTAGCACCTTCTTTTATTACATCATCCAATACAGTAGCCTCGTAGTCTAGATTTTCAAGTTCCTGAGAAAAATAGCCTATATTAACCGATGGATTTATCCTAAGACTTCCACTATGGTCATCATAAATGCCGCATATGGTCTTTAGGAAGGTAGTCTTTCCTGATCCATTGGCACCAATAACTGCAATCCTATCTCCTCTCTGTATATTGAAGGATATATTTTTAAGAACTTGATTTTCACCAAAGCTTTTGCTGATATTCTTTCCCTGAATAAGAAACCTAGGAAATTTCTTACCAATGATATTCTTGTTAATAATATTAAAAGCTGGGGATAACTCCTTGTGCGGCCTCTCTATTCTTTCCTGCTCAAGGCGCTCTAATTGAGTCTTTTTAGCTTTCAAAGTACCGGCATGTTTTTTTGCCCTTGCTCTTAAGTAATCGTTCTGGCCAGCTGATTTATGGGCCCTATGATACCAGCTTTCCCTATCACTTATCACAGCTTTTAATTGCTGAATTTTGGCCTGCTGCTTTTGATACTCCTTAGTAATGTTCTTTATTTCTATTTCCTTTTGCATCCTATAATTAGTGTAATTACCCTGATACAACTTTAACTCCTTAGAAGTCAGTTCCCATATTTTATTTACTACATTATCTAGAAAGAAACGGTCATGGGATATTATGAGCATTGGTTTATCAAGATTTCTGATAAAATCCTCTAGCCATTCATAGCTATCCATATCTAGATGGTTTGTAGGTTCATCTAAGATAAGAAAATCAAAATTGCATACAAAGATTCTAGCAAGAACCAGCTTGGTTTTCTCACCGCCACTAAGGCTTATAGCCTGATGATTCCAGATGTCTTCCTCCAAACCTACCCTATTAAGGGCTGTTTTTGCCAAGGCGTCAATGTCACCAACATCGTCAGAATTATTGTATTTAGTCCATTGAAATAGGAACTTTACTATATCCTCATAAACAGAAATTCCTTTTTCAAACTCTATATGCTGAGGTATATACAGGGTTTTAATATAGGAAGGAGAATAGCTTATTTCTCCAGCGTCCCTATCTTCCCTACCTGTCAAAACCTTAACTAAAGTTGTCTTTCCTACGCCATTAGAACCAATTAATCCAACTTTATCTCCATCACTTATTTGTCCCTTTATGTTTTCAAATATAGTTTTTCCCTCATATCCTTTGGTAAGACCTGAAAAGCTTATATTCATAACATCACTCCCCTAAATCTAAACTGTTTTGCTCAAGGGAATGATAGAAAAACAAAAACTGCAGCAAACACATCAAGGGTTATGCTGCAGTTAGCATGCTTACTATATAAATAGTAAATATAAAAAATCAATAAGCTTAT
>JAAYKZ010000203.1 GCA_012522165.1 Clostridiales bacterium | reverse complement strand
GTTATCTGTTCCTTCTTATATTTACGGATACTTCGCCGTCCCTTCAAAACTTTTAAAGTTTCATTCATCCTATTGCACTCCTTTTTATGCCATATACTAAAAAGTAGTGTTTAAAAGCTTAATAAAACTCTTCAACTATATACATCTTATTATATCTTACAAAATAAATGATATAAAGTTTGTCACGGGGATCATCCTTATCATCCTGATAATACCAGTAGTATTCTTCTGTAAAATCAGGCCTATAGTTATCAGGAACCTGTAGTGATTTTATGATCTTTTCTACATCTGTCTCTAAGCTTGCATTCCTGTTTGGATTAAGCTTATTTAAGTCTTTTTCCTTAAGCCCTTTTCTATAATAGAATACATGGTATCTTTCTCCATCGCCAAAAAAGCTTGGCCCGCTATCAGTGGAATATGCCTCCTTAAATCCTCTAGGAAGCCAAATGCCCCAATTGGCTTTTACTGTTATACTATAATTGATAAAATAAAAACCTAGTCTTAAGGCTAATATGGCTATCAATATGAGGCATAGAAAAATTATTATACTTTTCTTTCTCATTTTTTCTCTTCGTACAATCCTACAGTTCTACTTACATCCATTACAAAAATAATCCCAGCACCTGGTTTTTCAATATCCAATCTTTCTTTTATGGCATCCACTATGGCTTGGGTTTTTTCCGCTTTTGATAGAATTAGGACTATATCCTTTTCCGGTTCAATCTCAATATTAAATAAGGTCTCCTTTTCCTTTGCGCCAGAACCTCTTCCATGTATTATGGTGCCGCCAGTAGAGCCAGCGGATTCAGCAGCTTCCAAAACGTCATCCATGGCTCCTTTATTTACAATAACAAAAATAGCTTCATAACCCAATTTATTCACACCTTTCCCTTTAGAACTGGATATGCTCTTTGTTGATTCGTCAATTGAAGAGCAATATTTTACCGGCATAGAAAAAGCTATCCCATGATGAGGTTTATCCAGGTGAAATTTATTAATCACTTTTTCATAAAAAGCATCTTCTAATTCCTGGTCAATAACTGTAAAAAAGATTTCTTTTCTTGTATCTGTAATCCCTAATATCTTAAGCAGTTCACTCTTGACTGTACCTCTGCCTAAAATAATGGTACCACCTTTTCCTCCTGCCTCTTTGTATAGCCTGAATAGCTTGGTTCCTCTGCCAAAATCCATTATACACCAAAATAGGACAAGACCCTTATTTAGTGAGTCCATATCTAAATACTCTCCTTTTTAGATTTAATTTTAAAAATAAAGCCAAGTATCTGTATAGCAACTAAGGGTGTCATAGCTACCATGGCTATAACACCAAAGCCATCTATTAAAACATTTGCTGTTGGAATAGCTCCTGCAGCCCCTTGTGCAAAAGCCAGAACAAAGGTGGCAGTCATAGGACCAGAAGCCACGCCTCCAGAATCATAGGCTATACCCACAAAAATTGGCGGGACAAAATAAGATAATACTGCAGCTAGGGCAAAGCCTGGTAACAGAAAATGCCATAACTTCACTGTTGGTATCATAATTCTTAACATGGACATGGCAACGGCAAGAGCTATACCGGAAGATAAGGCAATAAGAATAACTTTTCTTTTTATATAACCTGATGTAACCTCTTCTACCTGTTGGGTTAAAACATGTACTGCCGGCTCAGCCAGCACCACTACCATCCCCATTAAAAATCCAATTATAGGTAACAATACTGGATGGAAATTGGCTATACCATCTCCCATTACCCTGCCAACTTCCATGAATCCCGCATTTACTCCCACCAAAAATAGAGTAAGCCCAATATATGTGTATAAAAGCCCCTTTAATATTCTATTTTTATGCCTTTTATTTAATTTAAACCATAATTTATCAAAAACTAGGAATAAAATTAGCAGAGGCGCCAAGGTAAAAATAGATTCTTTGGCGATCTTAGGAAATTCCCGTAAATAAGGACTTATTATCCCTACATTGGGTACAAAAGCCTCTGCTTCACCTTGTATATTAGTAAGTCTTTTAACAATGCTCATTATCATGATAGCAAATATAGGGCCTGCAGAAGCAAGTCCTACCATTCCGAAACTGTCTTCTTCGTAGGTTTTACCTCCCTTTAATTGAGAAACTCCATAACCCAAGGCTAGAATAAAGGGGGTTGTCATTGCGCCAGTAGTTGCTCCTGAGGCATCAACTGATATAGCCAAAAATTCCTCCGATGTTTTTAAACCAAGTAGAAATATAATAGCATAAACAGCTGTAAACATTTTATTTAGGGGAGTGCCATAAATAATCCTAATTAGTCCTATTCCCACCATTATGCCTACTCCCACTGAAACTACTACTAATATTAAAACATTCGAAACTATTCCACCTGAAGCCATTCTTACTTGATGAGCTAGAATCTGCAAATCAGGCTCGGCAATGGTAATCAAAAAACCTAATATGAAACCTAAAATGCCCACCCAATAATACTTATTTGTTCTAGCAATAGTTTCACCCATATGATTT
>JAAYKZ010000202.1 GCA_012522165.1 Clostridiales bacterium | reverse complement strand
TGTTCATTTTTATTAGGTGGTTTTATTGTGTTGCCATTTTTTAATTTTCTAATGAAAGATAGCAACAACGAAACTTTCAAAATTTTTTTCTAAAATTACTTGACTTTAATTAGCTGGTCTTTTATTTGAGGGAAATTCTCCCCCTTCTGGCTATGTTATAAAAGAAACTCCTGTTTTAGCTGAAGCTAATAAACAGCTACAGGAATATTTTAAAGGCCAGCGCAAAGAGTTTAAGCTTGACCTTAATCCTTCTGGTACTGAGTTTATGAAAAAGGTATGGGAAAGCCTTTTAAAAATCCCCTATGGGGAAACAAGAAGCTACAAGGATATCGCCATATCCATAGGCCATAACAAGGCCTACAGGGCCGTAGGCCTTGCCAATAATAGAAACCCTATTTCCATAATCATACCTTGCCACCGAGTTATTGGTGCTAATGGAAGCCTGGTAGGTTATGGGGGAGGGCTGGATATAAAAACCTTTTTATTAGAACTGGAAAGATCAAATACTGTCTAAATCTATTTCTATATCTTAGCTGTTCTCTATATCTGACTTATAATGTTTTTATATAACTGAACTCCATATAGCAATATTTCTTCGTCAAAATTAAAACGGTTGTTGTGAAGGGGATGAACATATCCCTTGGCCTCATTGTAACTGCCTAAAAACATAAAGACTCCTGGCACTTCCCTTTGATAGTAAGAAAAATCTTCGGCTATCATTAAAGGCTTTGCCTTAATGTATTGTTCTTTAGGCAGTATGTTTATAACCTTCTGGGTCCACTCTTCATGATTTATTACTGGGGGATAGTATACTCCTTCATTATAGCTGCTCTTTATGCCATGGGATTTTTCCATGCCTTGCAATAGGTCAACAACTTTTCCTTTTATATTTTGATATAGCTCATCGCTAAAGGTTCTTACAGTACATTCTAAGGTTACCCGTTCAGCAAGGATGTTTCTAGTGTTCCCTCCATATATTTTTCCAATAGAAAATACAGCCTCCTGTGATGAGTCTATAGTGCGTGTAATAATAGATTGAAGGGCATTAATAAAATGGGCAGCTGCTACTATGGTGTCCACTCCCTTATGAGGGGTAGCACAGTGGGCGCTCTTACCCATAAGTTCTATATCTACCTCACAGGTTTGAGCCATAAGGGGGCCGGCCTTTATTCCTATCTTGCCTTGAGGTATATCAGGCAGTATATGAAGTCCAAATATGGCATCTACCTTGGGATTATCTAGTAGCCCCTCCTTAATCATAGGCAGGGCTCCACCCTCTCTTTCCTCATCTGGCTGAAACACTAGTACAATATTATCATCAATATTATCCTTGTTTTGTGAAAGCCATTGGGCAAAGCCTAATAGAATAGCCATATGCCCATCATGACCACAGGCATGCATAAAACCTTTTTTTTGGGATGCAAACTCTAAACCTGTCTTCTCCTCTATGGCCAGGGCATCCATATCAGCCCTAAAAGCTAAGGTTCTAGCACCTACTTTTCCTCTCATTACTGCTTTTATTCCAGTTTCCGCCAATATCTCAATCTCATCAAAACCAAATTTATTAAGCTGATCTAGAATATAATCCTTAGTTTTATATACATCAAATCCTATCTCAGGATGACTATGAAGCCATCGCCTATGGGCAATGACTTCTTTCTCTAAAGCTAAAATATCCTTATCCAATAGCATCATCTCTATCCCACCTTATAT
>JAAYKZ010000201.1 GCA_012522165.1 Clostridiales bacterium | reverse complement strand
TCGTTATTTCTAACTCGTTACTTAAAAAGCAAAATTATATCTCGAAAGTGACATTTTCATAGAATAAAATCATGATTTTTTAGGTGACATTTTCACAGGTTATTGACACTTATTTTTATATTCCAAATTCTCTCAAGGTTAGACAGTCTATCTATACTGTTCCCATCATAACGTATTTATTCTATCAATTCCACCCATATAGGGAACCAATTTCTCAGGTATTACAACAGTACCATCTTCTTGTTGATAGTTTTCCAAGATAGCTGCTACTGTTCGGCCAATTGCAACCCCTGAACCATTAAGGGTATGAACATAAGTTGCCTTACCTTTATCAGCAGGCCTAAATTTTATCTCAGCTCTCCTAGCCTGGAAATCTTCAAAATTACTGCATGATGATATCTCTACATACCTGTCATAGCTGGGCATCCAAACCTCAATGTCATATTTCTTAGCGGCAGTAAAACCTAAATCTCCAGTGCACATCATGGATACTCTATAGGGAAGACCCAAAAGCTGTAGAACTCTTTCTGCATCATTGGTTAGTTTTTCAAGCTCATCATAGGAATCTTCTGGCTTTACAAACTTTACTAGTTCAACTTTATTAAATTGATGCTGCCTAATAAGCCCTCTTGTATCTCTACCTGCCGAACCAGCCTCTGCTCTAAAACAAGCACTATAGGCTACATGCTTAATAGGTAGCTGGCTTTCATCCAATATCTGTTCCCTATACATGTTGGTAACTGGTACTTCTGCAGTAGGAATTAAAAAGTATTCTGTGCCTTCCACTTTAAAGGCATCTTCCTCAAATTTAGGTAATTGACCAGTTCCAATCATACTTCTCCTATGAACCATAAAAGGTGGAAATACCTCTTCATAGCCATGCTCTGTAGTATGAAGATCCAGCATAAAATTAACCAAAGCTCTTTCCAAACGTGCTCCCAGTCCCTTATATAAGGTAAATCTAGCTCCAGTAACTTTAGCTGCAGTGGCAAAATCTAAGATCCCCAATTCCTCACCTATATCCCAATGGGCCTTAGGCTCAAAATCAAATTTTGTGGGTTCTCCCCATTTTCTTACTACAACATTATCATCCTCAGTTTCACCTACGGGTACTGAAGGATGAGGAATATTGGGTATTGTTAGCAAGAAACTGTCAAGCTCATTCTGGACATCTCTAATCTTGTCATCATATTCTTTGATAGTTTTTGAGACCTCTTGCATTTCTTTGATAAGATGATCAGCATCCTGCTTTTGTCTTTTTAAGACAGCAATTTCCTGGCTTACAGTATTTCTTCTGTTCTTTAGTTTTTCAGCCTGTGCTATATACTCCCTTCTTTTTTGATCTAGTTCTAAGAACTTATCTAGATCAAAATCCTCTTTCCTTTTTTGTAATGCTTCTTTAACTTCATCAATATTTTCTCTTATATATTTAGGGTCTAACATAATGCACCTCCTAAAGCTTCCTAAAATTAAAAAAATCCCGTTCCCATAATAAGGGACGAGATAACCCGCGTTGCCACCCTAGTTGGAGTTCTTTGCTTAACTCCCACCTCATTGCGAATAACGTTTCGCTAACGGCACGGCTTACTTTTGTTCGGCCTGCAGCTCCAGGATGGATTCGATAAATAGCCCCACCGATTTGCACCCACCATCGGCTCTCTTTAGGGACTCCAATTATCTACTATTTCCTATCATAGCTTTTTTCTTTTGATTGTTAACTATTATTATACTATATTTGTTAAGATATTCAACCGCTTTTTAACTTTTTGATCCATCTATTAAACTATTCAATGAATAAATACAACAGTTTTGGGATATCATCTAAATGATGTTGCTTTTATATACAAGAATCCTAAAAAATTAATGTTCTCTTTGTTTAATATGTCGAATTTAACGAGATTTGTTGTAATTTGTCCTTATTGTGTTATAATTTAATTAAGTAATAATTACAAATTCTTAACATATTGGTTAATTATTTTTAAAATTCTTTTCTTGGTTAATTTGTGCGTTTTATTGACCTCCTTTTATATATATTTATACCGGCTGCTAGATGACAGCCGGTATTGCTTTTATATTTCCAAAAGATAGCCTTTTTCTTTTAATGATACCTCTATTTTATCCAATATACTAGAATCTTGTGCCTCAACAGTGTGTAAATGAACTCCTTCACTAAGATAGGATAGGGGTTTTACCCCTTTTTTCTCCATTTCCTCAACAAAATTTATAACATCATAAGGCGATGAAATCATCAGATCTGCCCTAAATTCACCATAAACCTCATGTTCCACTATTACATCTATAATAGTACCCCCAAAATTGACAATGGTCATTAGCTCATCTTTCATATCTTCATAGTTGTGTTTACAAGCAATAACCCTTCTACTTCCACGTTTATTAGAGACTATGGGAACCATATATCCTTGAGGTGTTGCTATAATCTCTTGTCCACTAGCTCTCAGCAAAGCAATTTCTTGTACTATCACTTGTCTACTTACCCCAAAAATCTGTGCTAGTTTTGAACCTTTTACCGGCTGCTGACTTTTTGTTATATATTCTAAAATAGCTTGCCTTCTTTCTTCAGAACTCATAGGCATCCTCCTCTTTTTTAATTATATCATATTATTACCACCTTCCTCTATAATAGAAAAAGTCTCACAGTTAATTTTAACTACCGTGAGACTTCTTATAATCTATGCTATGATTTTGTCTAATACATCAGTTAGATGAGCTTTTGGTCTAGCCCCCATTAGGCGCTGTATTTCCTTTCCATCTTTAAAAAATATCAAGGTAGGTATACTCATTACTCCAAATTGCATAGCAAGAGTATTATTTTCATCTACATTTAATTTTGCTATAGTAGCTTTACCCTCGTATTCCTTAGCTATCTGCTCAATTATTGGAGAAATCATTTTACATGGACCGCACCAATCAGCATAAAAATCTACTAATACAGGGTTTTTACTATTTATAACTTCTTGTTCAAAATTCTGTTGATTTAACTGAACAACATTTCCCTTCATTTTATTTCCTCCCACAATTTTATTATTCTTATATCGTAATATTATAATATAGTATTATTGTGTTT
>JAAYKZ010000200.1 GCA_012522165.1 Clostridiales bacterium | reverse complement strand
GAGCATAATAATAAACGCTATTTTGCATATTATGTCAATAGGAAAACTAATTCAGTTAAAGTTATTGATCAGGCCATTCGTTTTATCAACAAAAATGAAGCTCCACAAATCAGCATAGATACATTTAGTGCCCGTAGTGAAAACTTCCAAAATTTAATCGATAAAACTAAATCATATGCACCTTTAAAAACTCCAATTCTTATTATTGGTGCAAGGGGTACTGGCAAAGATTCCATTGCTTAAACTATATATAGGAATAGTATGTTTCATTAGAATCCATATATTGTTATTGATGCAAAATATATAAGTAACCAAAAATGGGTCGAATTATTGGAATCTGAAGACTCTCATTTCCTAAACAATGGTTATTGTATTTTTATAAAAAATATCCATCTCTTAAATGAATCTTCTCAAAAAATGTTTGAATCATATTTGGTGTCTTCTAATTTGCATAAAAGAAACAAACTAATTTTTTCAACTATAAAAGAGGCCTCCCACTCTTTGGACAATAACTGTTTGCTATATTTCATAAAAAACAAAATGCATGCCTTATCTATAGTAGTGCCTGAACTGAATCAACGCAGGGAAGATATACCAAATCTTATAAGTCTTTATATAAGCGAATATAATTCCTTATATGGCAAACAAGTGATTGGTCTAGAAGATGATGCCAAAGCATTGCTACAAGATTTTAATTGGGTAGGTAATATTGATCAATTGAAAAGGGTAGTTCAAGAATTAGTTGTTTTAGCAGAAACTTCATATATAGATTATGATACAGTAAAAAACGTTTTAAAAGATGAGGTCCCCCACTCTGAAACACCAAGAGTATATAATATAAATCTAAATAATACCCTCGACAAAATAACATCGGATATTATTGGTATAGTATTGAAAGAAGAAAATTATAATCAGTCCAGAGCCTCTAAGAGATTGGGAATCAGTCGTAGTACTTTATGGAGAAAGTTAAAAGAAAACCAATAACACATATTAATAGATCATAATCATCTATAGAGGCTCTAGATGTAATTACATATTTTTTTAGGTTATTTATATTTTGTCACCTATCAATTGTTTTGCAAAATTGTAGGCATTTATAAAACTTTTACTAGAGGCGATTCCTTTATAGGCAATATCGAAAGCGGTTCCATGATCCACTGAGGTTCTGATTACCTGAAGACCTAAGGTTACGTTAACACCTCCCTCAAAATCAAGGAGTTTCATGGGGATATGCCCTTGGTCATGATATAAGCATACTACCGCGTCATATTCTTTTTTGACTGCCTTAATAAATACTGTATCTGGTGGAATAGGGCCAGTTACATCCAGTCCAATTTCCTGAGCAGCTTGAACCGCTGGCCATATTTCCTCTATTTCTTCCCGACCAAAAGCTCCATTCTCACCCGCATGGGGATTTAATCCTGCTACAGCAATTTTAGGCTTGTCAATAAAGGAGCTTAGGGACTCATGGGTTAATTTTATAACATCCAACACCCGGTCCTTTTTAACCGCAGCTATGGCTTGCTGCATAGAGACATGGGTGCTTACATGGGTTACTATTAGCTTATCAGAGGCTAACATCATAGTATATTTGTCCTGTCCACATATCTTTGCAATTAACTCAGTGTGCCCAGTAAAATTAGGAAAACTTAAACGAGTTGCCTCTTTATTCATGGGCAAGGTGACTATAGCATCAATAGTGCCTTCTAATGCCATATTAGTAGCTTTCTCAACGTATTTATAAGCTGCATAACCACTAGCCTTGGATACTTGTCCTATTCTAAGGTCAGATTGATCCATCAATCCTAGATCAAATACATTTAATACACCTTTTTTATATTGGGATAATTCTTCTATTGGATGCAGAGAAGCTCCAATATTTAGCAGGTTATTACAGTATTCTAAAATACTATAATCGCCTATTACAATAAAGTCTCCCTTTAGACTGCCTTCTACAAAAGCCTTGAGCACCAGCTCAGGACCAACACCACTGGCATCTCCCATAGTTATACCAATTAGCATACTACATATCCTCCTCAATATAAGTTATTATATCTATAAGGGTTTTTTCGTTGCCAAAGCCACCAGCTTTTGTTATTAAAGGACCCCTGAATAGGCTGCTTTTTATAAAAGAAATTGGGATTCCAGGCAGGAGCTCATATCCAGGTTGGATGGTCTTACAGTTAAGCTGTTTTACAATTCCCAAAGCAGTATCTCCTCCAAAGATTATTAATGTACCTATCTGGATACGCTGCATTATACCTCTAACCAGTAAACCGATGGATCTTGTGATACGGTTATATAAATCCTCTTCAGGAAGTTTCTTTGCTTTCTCTATCACGGATCCTATGTCTCTTTTTCCACCTACTGTTTTTAATATAAAGATACCATGGTCATTAAGATTTCGTAGGCTTGCTATTATTTGATTTTCATATTCTGGGCTGTCTAAATATGAATCCCTCAACAATAGATCAAAATCTAAGGTCAAACTTTTTATACCAGCCTTTTCAGCATAGCTCACCTGAGTTACTGATAATTCATTAACACTACCACAAACCAATAGGATAGGCCTGTCAATAGATAACTTCCTTTTCAAGCCAGCTTTTGCCTTCAGGTCAAATATTTCCGATAAGTATGGAGCGAAACCAGCACAGCCTGCTATTCCAATTATGTCTTGATGCTGGGTTAATGATTGAGATATCATAACCATATCCTTTTCATCAGCAGCATCTATAACAATAATACCCCTTTTGTTATATAGACTGTTTTTTTGATTAATAACAGATGAGTCTATACTATATACTGCTTTATCAGTCTGTTTTCTTATAATACTGGGTATATAGGCATCGTCAACGGGATTCAATGGATCCTTTGCAAAAATAGTCTCATTGAGAAGAATTCCATCTACATATTGATATCCTTTCTTTGTAATCCTACCTTCCTCTGGATATGCAGGAACAAAGAACAATTTTTCTAAATTACAGGCATCCATTAAAGCAGATAGCTCTGCTCCAATATTCCCCCTAAGGGTGGAGTCTGTCTTTTTATAAATATATTTGACTCCATTCTCTCGGGCATTTTTGCAAAGCTCAAAAACTTCATTGTAGGCCTTCTGGGCATCCAGATGACGACTCTCGGTATTTACCACCAGAACTTCTGTCTCTTCACTCACTTGACTCCAATCTATATCACCATGAACTAATACCTGAGTGGATATATCTTTTTCAGATAACTGAACTCCTGTATCTAGTGCACCAGTAAAGTCATCTGCAATTATCAATAATTTTGCCATGGTTTCCTCCCTGCTACACGCTTCATGCATGAAATATTTTTTGCTACTATAAAACAATTACTGCTATATCCAAACTCTCTTATTCTACATAAAAAAAATCGAATCTTAATACGTGTCATTACCCAACAGCCTAGAATTAGATCCGATACATATATATTGTTTTTACTTAATGGTATTATACAATATTAAACACCACAGTGAATACTTATTAAATATATTATATCATATAATTTCCTATTTTTTGCTATTTTTTATATATTTCTAATTAATCAGTATTTTGGTTCAAAAAAAAGATGTTAACAAAAAAAGCATTCAGCAGATTGCTCCGCTGAATGCTTATTAGGTATTTTATTTCTCTATTTGAAAGCGTAATACATTCCATGACAAGGGAAGAAGAGTTGCGGTATTCTGATTTTGATTAACTTCTACCCTATGAGGTACAATACGATTCTGCTGATCAAAGGTATTTCCAGCCAATGGCTGTTCATCCCAAATTCGCAGGTGTTCAACTAATTTTAATGGTGCAAAGTCAAGAAATATACAGCTTAAATCCACAGAATTCCGTAGATCTAAATTGACTGCAAAAACAGTAACTATACCTTCTTCTTCATTATATACTACAGCAGATTGAACAGACTTTTGCTGACCAAAATTTGCCGTTTCTAACAGAGGGCTGTCAAGATTTTGTTTTAATACCATGCCATGACCATATGTTGCCACCTGCTTAAAGGGATAGAATGTACTCTGCCGGTACGCTCCACCATCAGGAGAAGCTGCAATCATGCTGCCTATAACAATAGATTGACATGCTATCTTAACCCTGTCACATCGGTTAAGGAAAGTAATCAGTAAGCTGCCAAATAAAACGGCATCCACTACATTGGTGACTCTGGCTCCTCTTTTCGTACTGGGTCCAGGTTGCCAATTTAATCCTTTGGGCTGAACCTTAATGCTTGTTTGTACTCCCCATTCATCAAAAGAGATATGTAATTTCTTATTAGAACGTTTCTTTCCCTTGATAAAATCAGCTGCCGCAAGAACTGTATCCAGATAATCATTCAAGTCTCCTGCTATAGCAGGAAGGTCTTCAATGGTAAAGGGATTGTCAAAAGCCATATAAACATCGGGATCATAAGAATAATAACGATGCAGGGAAATGTAATCTACGTAGTCATAACAGTAGTCCAGTACCATACGGTCCCATTCCGGATATGTTTCCATTCCTTTTTCATTGGTACAGCTGCCACATACAACTAATTCAATTTCCGGATCTACCATTTTCATTAATTTAGCAGCTTCTCTAGCCTTTTTCCCATAATCTTCAGGTGTCTTTTGCTCTATTTGCCAAAAACCATCCATCTCATTTCCCAAACACCAAAGCTTGATGTTATGTGGTTCAGGATGGCCATATTTTTTACGTAAATCGCTCCAGTAGGTACCCTCTTTCATATTGCAATACTCTACCTCATTAGCAGCTTCCTCTGGAGTACCAGTACCTAGATTAACTGCCAACATATTTTCCACACCAAGAAGCTTATTATAATCCACATACTCATCGATTCCCATCTGATTGGTGTCAATTTGCCTCCAGGCTTTATCAAAACGAACAGGTCTTTTTTCTTTTGGACCAATTCCATCCACCCAATTATAACCAGAAACATAGTTTCCACCTGGGAAACGAATTAATGTGGTCCCTAACTCTTTCATAAGAGTCATTACATCTTTTCGATAGCCATTTTTATCAGCAGTGGGATGATCTGGATTATAGAGGTTACCATATATAATATTACCGATGGGTTCTATAAAAG
>JAAYKZ010000199.1 GCA_012522165.1 Clostridiales bacterium | reverse complement strand
GACTCCGGAAGAGTCTTGCACGGGGAGTTTTTCAAGGTTAAGAAGTGTAACTTTGGAGTGAATTCTATATTGATCTTTACCTTCTTCACCTATAATATAGAACTCTAAAATGTTGGAGTTCTTTTTCAAGGTTAAATTTAACTCTACAATATTTGAGTTGGTTAAAGGTTTACTTATATTATTATAATTGTACTCAATACATCCCTTCTTTAAGCCTATACTACTATTGTATAAGCCCTTATTCTGGTTTGGAGTTTCAACCAAAGATATAGCCGTTGCCGTCCTAAGTTCTTTAGTTATAAATTCAGCAGCTATTAAGATGTCATTTTGTATATTAGATTTTTTCTGTGCAGCTTCATATGTATTAGCTCCAAAAAAATAAAAAGAAAAAATAGGTACTAAAATAATCCCTAACAAAGCTAGAGTTATAACAATTTCCACTAAGGAGAACCCCTTATTTTCAAAAATACTTTTAAGTTTTATCTGAGGGATTAAAGTATTCATATATGCCCTCCATTTTTTATGTAACAACTTAACTTTAGAAAACTTGGCTTAAGGTTAATTTATTATTGCTCAGGTACAAAAACTGAAATGGCAATTTGTTTACCCTGGATTTCTGTCTTTTCACTATGAATTCTTCCAGGTATTTTTATATGCTGCTCTATGCCCGGAAATGAAATAATTAGGTCTTTTTTCTCTGATGCATTATCTAGACTAATAGATTCTTCTAGCTTATCCTGAATTTTATATAACTCCTTATTTTTTATTCCTGATATTTCAATGTCTCTATAACTATTCGCAAACAAGGCTAACAATGCAGAACTTACAATTAATAATATAGTAATAGCTATTAATACCTCAACAAGTGTGAAACCCTTATTGTTTATTTTATTGCCAAAGCCCTTTTTCATAAGAAACACCACCGTTAGTTACACTTTCTACTATATCAGGTAAAGATTCCATAATGGAATTATCAAAAGTTAAAGTACAGCTTCCTACTGCCTCAAAACTTGTGCATATTAATGCTCCCTTTAAGCTACCACTTCCTGAAATTTCAACATGGGCCTTAGGGGCATAAATAGCTCTTACATGAACATCGGAAGCTCCTGTTATTTTAACATGATTACCTCCGGTTATAATATGACCAGTAATACCCGCACTACCAACTATTTCTATATTTGCTTTTTCTAAATATGCACATCCTACAAATCTAGTAGATCCACCTAAATCAATTTCGTTACCCTTATAATATAGTATAACATCGCTAGGTTGGCCATCATTATTTACTGTACTGCTACCTTTAATTTCAAGCTTGTTTTTGACATATAAATATAATTTACCTTTTCCTATCCTATTTAAGGTGATTTTGCCCGATCCTTTTATAATAAGTTCGTCAGTGACTATAATTCTATCCTGATCACCTATATGAACAATTAATTCATTGTTTACTGTAATATTAGAATAACAACCATCATGATAGAGATGATACTGATCGGCTTTAATAGAACCTCTATGAGGAAGATCTGAAGGAAAATCAGGGAAATTTGGTAATTCATAATTTCTTACATTTTTCAGCTTTCGTATTTCACCCTTCACACTATTATTTGAACCAGTTATAACCTTATTTATTTCTCCATTAGCACCAATATACAGGTTTCCTTCAATAATTGAAGACCCAGTAAAATTAATGCTTCCAGGTTGCTCTGCGTTTGTAGCTACATCTCCTGTTATTTTGGAACTTCCTTTCATGCTTATTTTACTATTTGCAAATAAGGCTACATCAATAACAGGAACACTTTTGGTTGGATATAGATTTACTTGAACTGTTTCTTTTATATTACCTACTATTCCGATAGAGGTAATAATAAGATTATTATCCTTATCTCTTTTCACTTTAACCCTAAAATGTCCTGGAATATCTTCATCTAGTTTTACTGGATGAGATTCAGATGCATCTATTAGTGACTCTAAATATTGTGACATATCAATATTATCGGGATTTGTAATAATATATTGGGCAACGGCTTCCGCTCCCGATTTAGCTAAGTAGTAGGCTTGCATTTTCTTTTCAGCCCTCTCAGCCCCCAAAACATCTCTACTACTATAATGCCAAATGACAATTCCTAGCAGGGTTAAAATGGAAGCTAAAATGAGGACTGTCCCTAAAGCCATGCCTTTTCTATTTCTCAAGATGTTCATGACAGCCCTCCTTAATCTTAGTTATCATAATTAGTTGTGTTGGTCCTATCTCATACAATAATAGACTAATTATTGCATATTATTACTGGGATCTTATAACTAGTGAACTGATATAAAAAATTAAATTACGGTGTATAAGAATGCTATTTCTTATGACTTACTATTCTAAAAAGCTTAATCATTTTCTCCTAATTCAGTACTTGCTGGTGATTAAGTCTATATAATGGTGTAAAAAGAAAAATAAGTTGAGCCAAAGCTCATGCCTCGGTTAGAATATAGT
>JAAYKZ010000029.1 GCA_012522165.1 Clostridiales bacterium | reverse complement strand
TCATACTCTATAGTATTTAATATAATTATGCCTAAAGCCATAGGGAGAAATATATTATTGTTTATCTCAAAGAGATCATTAAATAAAAGAGGACTTAATGCCAGCATAATACCGGTAAAAAGTATCCTTCTTCCATCATAGGCAGAAGATTTGTAAGTTAGCAAGGTGATTATGGCTAGAATAATAAATAAAATTATAGCTACTACATACATAAAGGGCCCTATAGGCTTATCCCCCATAGGAAACAAGATAGAAACTAAAAGATTCCCCGTAGCCATTACACCTGCTGCTACCATTAATCTCTTGGCATAGTTATATCTGTTGCTGGTATGGAAAAAACCATCCACCAGCAAAAAGAAAAATACTGGCGCTACTAGCCTTCCAATATAGTTAAGCCATAGAGGGGTATTGGGTAAAAAGAAACCAATATGATCTATTACCATTAACAATAGCATCAATAATTTTAATTGAAATCTATTCATTGTAATACTCCTACTTCATTAAAGACTCAAAATTATAGATAAATATATCAGCATGCTTTTTTATCTTTTCCAGGTCATGCTCTGAATGCTTATCATATACCCCTACTGTCTTCATGCCTACACTTTTTGCACTAAGTATAGCCGGTAGAATATCCTCAAATACTACACACTCCATAGGGTTTAAATCCACTTTTTTAGCTGCTAATAAGAAAATATCAGGAAAGTTTTTGTTTCTGCTAACCTCACCTACTGTGGATATGGAATCAAAATAATGCAAAATATCATTGTTTTTCAATGTAGCATATAAAAGCTCAGGAATATTGGAAGTAGCCAAAGCAATTTTGATGCCTTCTTGCTTTAGGTAGGAAAGATACTCTCTTACGCCTGGCTTTAATTTAACATTATGAGCGTATTCATCATAGGCCATTCTATTCCATTCATCCATTATCTCGTCAATGGACTCAGATAGACCAAATCGCTTCTTGAAATATATGGCACAGTCCTTAAATGTAAGTCCTTGAAGTTGCTCCGTCAAATCTGCTGGAACTTCAAAACCTCTTTTCTGTAGGTAATGTATGTCAACATTTAGCCATACACCCATTGAATCTACTATGGTTCCATCTAAATCAAAGATAGCTCCTTTTATCCCTTTAAAAATTGCTTCCACCCCTTATCTTTAGACATTATAAATTACTTACAACAACTGTTGAAATAGAATAATAGATTATTTAAACATTTCTATTTATTATAAACCAAAACTATACAATATTCATTATTTAATTACAAAAAAAGCCCCGCAAAATGCGGGAGCTTTTTTAGTCTAAGAATTCCAGCTGCTCTTTTCTATGGGCCTGTTTTTCTTGAGTCTTTCGCAGCGTGTAGTCATCCATACGTGAAGCATTATTTTCTAGATAGCCTTCTGTATACTCTAGATTTTTTTCTAGATTTTCTACATCATCTTCCTGTTCATGCTTCCCGTAGGCGATTATATTTTTCAGGTTTTCCATTCTGTCCTTACGTTCCTCTTGTATCTTAGAAGCATGTCTTAGATTTTCAGGATCGGAAATATTGGAATACTGTTCTAGATGCCTTTGAGTTCGGACATATCGGTTATTGATGTTGAGCAGCTCTTCTATCCGACGCTCATTGGCCATTTTCAGTTCTTCTTTACTGTCTAATGACTTAGCTTCTTTATCGTTATGGCTCACAGAATTCCTCCCTCAAAATATAATCAATATTATTTTTCCCGTTGCAGTAAATAATATTTTAGTAAAGGTTTCTATTTAATTTTTAAAATTTTAAAGTCCAATGGCATCTGCCACTTTTTGCATGCCTTTAATGGTTTCTTCTATAACTTCATTAAGCTCCATTCCCAGCATCTGGGCTCCTCTTTCAATAATGCTTCTATCTACACCGGCAGCGAAACTTTTCTGTTTCCATTTTTTCTTTACAGATTTTACAGTTAAATCCATTACGCTTTTACTAGGTCTCATAAGGGCTGTTGCCGTAATCAATCCCGTTAGTTCGTCAACTGCATATAAAACTTTTTCCATTCTTTCTACAGGCTCTACATCAGAGCAAATCTGCCATCCATGACTTACAACTGCTCTAATATAATCCTGAGGCCAATTTCTCTCTTCTAGTATTTCCTTAGTCTTTGTGCAATGCTCTTCTGGGTACTTTTCATAATCTAAATCATGGATCAAGCCTATAATTCCCCATTTTTCCGGATCTTCGCCAAA
The DNA here is from genome assembly GCA_012522165.1 of Clostridiales bacterium. Lineage (GTDB taxonomy): Bacteria > Bacillota > Clostridia > Caldicoprobacterales > UBA3941 > JAAYGY01. The sequence continues at coordinate 13,049 of JAAYKZ010000029.1, read as the reverse complement.
CAGTTCTGCAAAATGCCTCATAACCCCTTCAACAGCCAATGCGTGTTTTATTAAGCTTTCGCTTTGATTGTATTCCTTTAATAATTCCCAAGCCATCTCTCTAGTAGGTACTTTTTTTCCCATGATATCTCCCTCTTTCCTCTAACCATTGCATTTGCTTTAGTTTTTCCATATACGTCCATTTTAGACTTAGGGACTTTTTTTGTCAATTATGATATAATTGCCTTTAGGTGAGGACAATGGCAATTTTAAAAAATGATTGGCATGATTTGCTAAATGATGAGTTCAAAAAAGATTATTATTTATCATTAAGAAAATTTTTAGTAAATGAATACAGAACAAGGACTATATATCCAGATATGTATGATATATTTAACGCTCTGCATTATACACCCTATAAGGATGTAAAGGGGGTTATACTGGGCCAAGATCCCTATCACGGCCCCAACCAAGCACATGGGCTTAGCTTTTCAGTAAAGCCAGGAGTGCCGGCACCACCTTCCCTCATAAATATATTCAAAGAGTTAAACAGTGATCTTGGCTGCTATATTCCCAATAACGGATATCTGAAAAAATGGGCAGATCAAGGTATTTTGCTTCTAAACACTGTTCTAACTGTCAGGGCAGGCCAGCCCAACTCCCATAAAAACAAGGGATGGGAGCACTTTACCGATAGAGTAATTAGCTTGCTCAATGAAAGAGAAGACCCTGTTGTCTTTATACTATGGGGCCGCAACGCCCAGGCCAAGCAAGATTTAATAACTAATCCTCATCATTACATAATAAAATCCCCTCATCCTAGTCCTTATTCGGCTAATCGGGGATTCTTTGGCAGCAGACCTTTTTCCAAAACAAATAACTTCCTTAAATCAATTGGAAAAGAGCCTATTGACTGGCAGATAGAGAATATATAGGGATAACCAGTTGGTTATCCCGTTTCCCATTCTATATCCTGCTGCCTAAGTCTGTATATTAAAAACTTCTCTCTTTTGTCAATTGTTCCAGGAATCCTTATTCTGTTTATCAATTCAAAAGGAGTATCCTTTCTTAAAAATTGCTTATACTGAGCTGTTGGATAATAGATTATTAGATCTACAGTACGTGGGTATTCCTTTACTGACTCCAAAATATTGTTTACAACCTTCCTAAAAATCTTTATAGAAAAGGGATTAAAAAAAATCGGTTTTCCTCCGGTTTTATTTCATAGTGTTCTGCAAGGCCAAATTTAAATCTTATTGGAGCCTTTATATGCTTGGCTCTTAACTTATAAGTTTCAATATTTTTTAAAGCTTCTTCATAGGTTATATCATTGGCCTCAATTCCCGTTACGGGCACATGAAACCTATTATGGATATAAAAGGCCACCCGTCCTCTTCCGCATCCAAAATCAACTACCGAATCAGATTTGTCTAGCCTATATCTTTCAAAAAGTTTGTCCAGTGCAGCATAAGGAGTGGCTTCATAACGATTATAATGAACCTCCCCGTCCCCCCACTCCCGAATCCCCACAGTTTTTATACTGAAGGATTTATCCAGTTTCCTTTCCCCCATATTGCAATGCCCCCTTTATTAGCTTTTATATATGATACTGCTTACAATGCATTACTAAATACATTACCCATAATATAAGAGTCTTGTATTTAGTATATAATATAAGTTTCTATTCCTTAAGAGTCAAAGGTGCTGAAGTCACTTCGATCTTATATTGTGGAGTATCTGTCAATGAATATACAGCTGCAGTTTTAAAATACTGCGACTTGGTAAAATTGCGAAGCTTGGCTCGTTCATCAAATCCTCCTGCTTGTGGTGTATATCCATAAAAACCAAGTATGTACTTAACCATTTTTCCAGTAGTTTGTCTATTACGGAAATCTGAAAGAGGAAATGTGGGACTATTACCGAAATTCTGTTCTAGATGCGGGATGATACCGCTTATTGCTGGAAAACCTACCTGGCTAAACACCATCATATTATGAATTGTAGATGGTGTTGCTAGAAAATCGAAAAGCTTTTGTGCATCTACATTATTTTTGAGATTTTGATTGTATTTGTCGCAAAAATCTTGAAAAGTCATAATGAAATACCTCGTATTATTAATATTGTATGTGGGTCTATTATACGTCATATATTGTAACGTGTAAATATATAACGTATAAATTCCCCTAATTTTTTTCCCTGCTGCAATTTACTTAATACATAACTCTATATAATAATACCCTGATATAAAATCCAGGGTATTATCTAAATTGTTATTCTTTATAGGCTATAACCAAAAACCTATGGCACGTAAAATCTATATATCCTTCTTTTTGAATCATATTATGAATTTGTTTTAATCTTTCAAAATATTTCTCTACTGTAAAGTCCGGCACTTGCCACGGTACTGCTTTTAAATAAAACACGATGGCTCCAATATCATAAAATCTTGTTTTCACTATATCTTCCTTTTGTTCAGTTATTTTAAAGCCCGCTTCATTTAATTTAGTAACTGCAGTTTCTAAATTCCAGTTATAATGCTCATATTTAGGGGTCCCCAAAAGTTCATTGATTTCCCTATTATTTAAACCGCCAACCTGCTGAGTTATAAAAGTTCCTTGTTTTTTGAGTATTCTTTTAACTTCCCTAGGGGAATAAGATTCATGCCTGTTTATTACCAAATCAAAAGTTTCATCGTCAAATGGCAAATATTCGTCATCATCAATTCTATATACTTTTACTCCTAGAGGTTCTAATCTATTCCTTGCAATAATGATATTTGGTTCATATCCCTCTGTAGCACAAGTATATTTAGGAAATGGGCTTAAGGAAGATAAAAATTCTCCACCACCCGTTCCCATATCTAATAATGAGGACGCTTCTAACAATCTAATTTTTACTTCATTTCTATAATTCCAACTTAGTGGAAACTCTTGCACTCTTCCAGTTGATTCTAAATATGAAAAATCCCATCCTTCGAATTTTTTACTGGCCTCGCTAACCAAGTAATCAAATAGTTCATTATCTGTTAAGGTTTTCTTCATCAAATTATTCTCCCCCCATATTTTCTCTCATAATTTAAGTAATAAACATCTTGTTTCTATAAGTTTTCATCAACTCCAATTTAAAGACTTAAAAACTCATCATTTATGATAGGGCTCATTATTGATAATGCGATAAGCCCTATATATTTGCTCATATAAGACTATTAGTAATAATTCATTATCTATATCCATATTGGATATCTTTAGATCAAAATCTGCATTTCCCACATAGTGTTCATCATCAAAAAGAAAGGTTATATGACTATTACCACTTATGGCTAATGATGATGTTTTGTCTGCCAATTCTTCTGAAGTTAGCATCTTGCCACTGTTGCTAATTTTTATTAAATATGAATCATTTTTTATTTCTTTTTCAATTTTATTTGTTACATTAAGTTGGATCTTACAGTATCTTGTAAGTCTTTTTGCATACTCCTTTATAGCATCTTTTGTAAATCTATTTTTAATCTTTTTGGAAGTTACTATCTTTATTTTCATTTTCTCTAATTCCTTTGTATAATTCACTTTTCTAATTCATTTAATGTTTATAATGTCTATTGATAAAGGAATAGTCTCAATTAGCTTCAATGATTTGTCTAATAAAACTTAAATGATGGTTCAATATCCACTTTGATTAATTCATGCTTAGTATTTAATCTGGAGAACATGATAACTCTGCTCCCGCAGTATCAATCTCATAAGCTGATGTGGAAAGGTTAATTTTGAAAAGGACAATAAAAGGTTAGCCCTATCTAAAGAACCTTTATCCAGCCCTAACGATCCCCCAATTATAAAGTCTATATTTTCCCTGCCGCTAGACTCTAAATCCCTAAGCTTTCTAGTTAAATGCTGTGAAGATAAAGCCTCACCTTCTATGGCTAAGGCTATTACATAAGAATTTTGCCTAACAGCATTTCTAATTCGCTCACCTTCTTTAGCTTTGACTATTTCCTCTTGGGCTGGTGATAGGTTTTCCGGTGCCTTTTCATCGGGAACTTCAACTATTTCCACATTACAATAGGATTTTATTCTTTTTAAGTATGTATCAATCCCTTGCTGAAGGTATCTCTCTTTTATCTTTCCTACTGCTATAATTCGTATATTCACGTTTCCTCCACAGATTCCAAATATTTGTTATTTCTATCATATAAAGTTATTAAATATTTATTGTTCCAGTCATATAAAGTATTTCAAATATTACATTTACTATAATTATAACTATAGCTGCAAGAGCAGGTAACATTTCAAGGAAGCTCAATGGTCTTGACTCTCCTAGGGGTACAGATCTAGTCTGCCCCTTATCTCTCGTGTAGATATGAAGGACAATGACACAGCCTATAAAAGGTATTAGGGTTAAAAAGCCTATTATTCCCCATACTACAAAAGCAATAGTCATCATATCATCAGGAAGCTGAGATATATCCTGAGGTAATTGCTGAGCCACTTCAGGACTTCCTATAAGCATGTTTTGCATGTACAAGAAAAATACAGTAGCCCCATTATGAACGAAGTGATATATAATACCTGCTAAGATGGAATTGGTTCTATATACTACATAACTAATAATAATTCCAATTAGGATAATGGATGGTATACTCATAAGCTGCAGGTGCAGCAGTCCGAATAATACGCCAGTCATTACTATAGTCGCTTTTGCTCCAAACCTTTCATAGCCCCTTAATATAAGTCCTCGAAATAAAAATTCTTCTACTACAGCCGGAACAAGCCCAATAACCAATGTAGCTGCTAAATACTGGTTTAAGTTTTCTATATTGGAGAGCTGTTGACCAGTAGGGGTTCCTAAATGACTGACCACCCAATACCATACCAGGTTAATAGCAATCATTACAAAATATCCGAATATAGCCATTCCTACGACTAGAAAGCCTTCCACTGGTTTAATGGGGTTAAAACGCGCCACTTCTCTTATATCCATATTGAAAATTTTCATATAAAAAAGAGGTGGCAGTCCAATCAGTACAACTTCCATGATAAATAATTTCCAGTAGTAGTCCGCACCTTCTGATGTAGTAGGTAGCCACTTTGAAAATACTATCTGAGACCCGATCATTAAAATAAGCACAGTTAGATATACTATGTTGGACCCCAATACCGTAGGTTGTTTTGTTTCCTTTATTAAATTTTCCATAGGTTTCCCCTTTCAATCCAGATTTTGTTTGGTATTTATTATATTATAATATAGAAAAAGGAAAAAATGTAGCTCAAAACTATTAAAGCCGGTTTTACACCGGCTTTTCCACTAAGGTCATATTAATGGTTATCTCTCGTCCCCCTCTAATAAGCCTTATATCCACACTTTCTCCTACTCTATAGGAATATATAGTCCTTCTTAAATCCAACATCTTACTTACCCTTTGGTCACCTACCATGGTTATAATATCATTTACTCTAACCCCTGCAGCATAGGCGGGACCATTTCTATCTAGTTCTACCACATAAACCCCTTCCTCCACATAGTGGCTTCTATTGTAATAGGATGCCATCTCTCTATCAAATCCTACAATTCCAATATAAGGTGTAATGAAGCTGCCTTCCTCTACAAAGTGCTGTATTACCGGCTTGGCCACGTCTATAGGTATGGCAAAACCCATGCCCTCAGCACTAGTTACCTTAATGGTATTGATTCCTATCACTTCACCCTTAATATTGACCAAAGGACCTCCACTGTTGCCTGGGTTTATGGATGCATCGGTTTGTATGAGATCTTCCATAAAGTTCTCGCCTAGGTTGGTGGGAACTCTAACAGTCCTGTTTAAAGCGCTGATAATGCCCGCAGTTACTGTATGCTTAAACTGAAGTCCTAAAGGAGTACCTATAGCTATAGCCGTCTCCCCCACTGCTAGATTTTCACTACTACCAAGGGGAGCAGAAATAAGATCCGTTGCCTCTACTTTAACTACAGCAAGATCCAATGTAGGATCGGTCCACAGCACCATACCCTCCAGTTCATCGCCATTTCTGAATATAACACTAATCTTACTAGTATTTCCTCCCACCACATGATCATTGGTAAGTATATATCCGTCGGGATGTACTATTACTCCTGAACCAACTCCCTGAACAGCAACAGGCTCACTCCACAAGTTTTCTCTCGTAAATTCTACAGTGGATATCCCTACCACAGCAGGAATAATGCTATCAGCTACTTCCACCACTGTGCCGCTGGTTAGCACTCGATCCCGAGTTTTCACCTGCTCCTGAGTTTCCACCTGCTGCAGCCTGGCCCCTGATTCAGGTTGTGTATCTTGAATCCGATTTTGCTGCTGAGGGGTATAAGGCTTTTCCTGAGTACAAGCTGCAAAATTTAATAAGACTGATATTAGCAGAAAACAAAATACAGCCCAAGATCTTTTCATAGCTGGACATACTCACTCCCTTAAGTCACGGTCATTTGGTAGGGAAGGGCCAGCCACGATTAGTTTAATTCAAGAATTTTTAACCCAGATGATAAAAATTGCTTACCCTATCTCTATAGGTCATATCCACTACTATATCCTTACCATTTTTTATTCCATTAGCTTCCAATACCTCAACAACGGTATTATACGCCAACTGAGGCAAATTATTTTGCTTGCTTAAATGAGCAAGGAGAACATGGGTAAGCTTACCCTTTATCATCTTAACCAAGGCCAATCCTGCATCTTCATTTGACAGATGGCCTTTTCTTCCCATGATGCGTTTCTTTAAATGCATGGGATATGATCCCGCTTTTAGCATTTCAATATCATGGTTGGCCTCTAAAACCACCAAATCTGAATCCATGACTGTATTTATGATTCTGGAATTAGTATGCCCTAAATCCGTTGCTATACTAATCTTTTTGCCTTTGTTAAAAAAACAAAAACCCACCGGCGATACGGCGTCATGGGGTATATCAAAGGGCTGTATATTTATGTCTTTTATATAAAAATCCATATTATTATTGAAAACTCTTATATTATTACTACTAATATTTCCAATTTTGTTCTCCATAGCCTCCCAGGTTTCCTGGTTGGCATATATGGGAACATTATACTTACGGGATACAACACCTGCACCCCTTATATGATCATCATGCTCATGGGTAGTCAAAATCCCATCTAGCATGGAAGGGTCCAAACCAATTTCTTTCATAGATTTTTCAATGGTCTTACAGGCAAGGCCTGCATCTATTAGAATATGGGTTTTTTCTGTACCAATATAGCTTGCATTTCCACTGCTCCCGCTGAAAAGGGAACAGAATCTAAAACTCATATAACAACCTCCTACGAAGTCCAACATAAGTAAACTTATATGTCATTATAATATGATTGAATCTAAAAATGCAAGCTAAGCCCAAGCCCTACCCACCCATATCAATATATCAATTATCTTTTTTAATTCCTAAGTTTAGGATCTAAGGTATCTCTTAGGGCATCACCGAATAGATTAACAGCCAGAACTAATATGCCTATAACCAATCCTGGGAACAAAAATATCCATGGTGCCTCCATTATATAGGACCTTCCTGCACTCATAATAGATCCCCAGCTTGGAGTTGGTGGCTGGGCTCCTAAACCTAAAAAGCTTAAAGAAGATTCAACAATAATTGCTTTTGGCAGTTCCATGGTAGCAAGAACTATAATTGGGGCTAAGGAATTGGGAATCATGTGCCTAAACACAATCTTTCCATTAGGAATCCCTAAAGCTTTGGCTGCCATAATAAACTCCTTCTCCCTTATGGCTAGAAACTCACCTCGCACCAGCCTAGTAAATCCTGTCCATCCAGTTAAGGCTAGGGCAAGTATTAAATTTGTCAGGCTAGGTCCTAAGGTTGCAACAAAGGCAATAGCTAGAAGGGTTACAGGAAAGGACCACACTATATCTGTTAAACCTGAAATAATATAGTCCACTACACCACCAAAGTATCCAGCTATAGCACCTAATACCACGCCTATAATAAGTGAAATTCCTACAGAAAACATACTGACTTTTAGAGAGACTCTAGCGCCATATATTATCCTACTAAAGATATCTCTTCCAAGCTCATCAGTACCTAAAGGATATGACGAACTTGGTGGCTGCAGCATATTAGGTAAATCAACTTCATCATAGGAATAGGGCGCAATATATGGAGCTAGGATTGCTACTAAAATAAATAGCAGGATTATTATACTGCCGAAAAGAGCTCCCTTACTTTTAAATAAGAGCCTTAAAAACTCCCATTTTGTACTGGTGTACCCTTTTTCTGTATCTCCTTTAGTATCCCAAACATCTATTTCTTCTAATTGTCCAAGCTTTTGGTAAGCTTGCCCTCTTGCATAAGGGCTTTTCAATACATGCCCACCTGTATAGCCATTCACCCTATACATTTTCTTTTGACTATACTTATTTATTGCATGTTCCTTTCTCAATTTATCACCCTTTCTGCTATGATTATTTTCTAAGTTTGTAGCCTAGTATTTAATGCGTGGATCTACTAGTGCATATAATATATCTGCTATGAGATTACCAACTAGCACCGATACTCCAAGAACTAGCATTGAACCCTGGACTACTGGATAATCCCTAGAAAATATACCATCTACCATCAATCTGCCTAAACCGGGAATACTAAACACCGTCTCTAATATTGCTGAACCACCAAGAATCCATCCCATTCTCATACCTAATAAGGTAATTACAGATATCAAAGCATTTTTAAGGGCATGCTTATTCATTACTACCTTCTCACTCAAACCTTTTGACCTGGCAGTCCTAATATAATCTTCACCCATAACCTCAAGCATACTGGATCGAACCATTCTAGCTGTTACAGCTGCGTCCGTTAACCCTACTGTAAATACAGGTAATACCAAATGCAATAAAGTGTCATGACCTGAAACTGGAAACCATCTCAGCTTATAGGCGAAGATATATAAAAGCGTTAACCCGAATCCGAAAGTAGGTATGGATATCCCTACTAAGGCAAAGGTCATAGAAAGATAATCAACAGGGGTGTTTCTGTATTTAGCTGCTTGAATGCCTATAGGTATGGCTATAGCAAAGGATACCAGCAAAGATAAAACTCCAAGTTTTAAAGTTATGGGAAAACGTTCAGCTATTAAATCCTTAACAGGTACATTTTTCAGTATAGATGTTCCTAAATCTCCCCTTAAAACATTCTTTAGGAAGGTAAAGTATTGGACGTATAAAGGTTTGTCTAAGCCTAATTTGTTTCTCACATTTTCATATACTTCCGGGGTAACGTTGGGACCTACCATGAGGTCCACAGGGTCCCCCGGCGCTAAATGCAATATCAAAAATACAATTAGTGTTAAACCAATTAACAAGGGAATCATAAGTAATAGCTTTTTTATAATATACTGTGTCAATTTATCACCCCAATTCCTGACGTCCTATTCAGTTTTCCAGATCTATTCCGTCATTGTACTGAATCATCCAGGGATGGTGTTTAAAGTTCTTCACTTCTTTTCTCACAGCTATGCTGTGATTGGGAATGTAAAAAGGTGCCCATACTGCTTGTTCAATGAGATGTTTTTGTACATCGTGATAAGCCAAGGCTCTTTCTTCCCAAGTAGGCATGGTGGCTGCTCTCTGTATTAACTCGTCTGTCTTTGGGTCATTCCATCTTGAATGGTTTGGATAAGGCAGTTGACTGGACAATAAAAACCAATCCAAAATATCTGCATTGGGCCAGCTATACTGTCTTAAGAATAGCTCCTGTTTTCCCTCTTTTAGCATTGCAGTGTAACTAGAACTATCATATAATTGGATGTCCACTTCTATACCTACTTCTTTTAGTTGATTTTGTATAACTTCTGCTAGCCTGCTGTATTCTGTGGAGTTTTCAGCAGCTAAGGTTAATTTTAGTCCATCCCCGTAGCCTGCTTCTTTTAGAAGTTCTTTAGCCTTTTCCACATCATACTCGTAACCTTCCTCTTTACTGTTTGGATAATATTCATCCTTTAATTTGGGCGGTAGATATCCATAAGCAGGCTGGGCAGTATCTCTAAAGACATATTTAATAATCTCTTCTTTATTTATAGCGTGGTTAAGAGCCCGTCTGACCCTAATATCAGTAAAGGGTTCCTTATCACAGGCATATGCCAGATATCCTAGTCTAGTTGATTCCGTAGAGTATATTTGGATATCCTCATTATCTTCCAATTGCAGCAGTACATTAGCGGTAATATCTCTTAGTATATGAACATTTCCCGCCTCTAGCTCCATAAGTCTTGTAGTCTCCTCTGGAATAACCTTAAATACCAGCTTATCAATTATTGGTTTACCCCCGTTTTCCATCCACTCTGGACCCCAATCATAATCAGGATTCTTCTTTAGAACAATTTCCTCTCCCCTTTTCCATTCTTCAAACATATAGGGGCCTGAGCCTACAAGATACTTACTGCCATATTCATCTCCATATTTTTCATATGCTTCTTTACTGGCTATACCTGCTACTGTATTGGATAAGATAAACAGCAAATTCGGAAAAGGATGTTTTAAATGAATTTCAACGGTATGCTCGTCTACAGCTTTTGCACTCTCTACAGCAGCAAAATCGCTTTGTGCAGGTGACCCTGTCTCAGGATCAATAATCTTTTCTATGCACCATGCTACATCCTCAGCTGTAAGAGGTGTCCCATCATGGAACTTTACACCTTTCCTTAAATAGAAAGTCCATACTGTTCCATCATCTGAAACATCCCAGGACTCAGCAAGACCTGGCACGTAGTTATAATTATAGTCGCGGGTAACAAGTCTATCATATACGTAGATAAGAGCATCAGAATATACTCAAGTCTTGAAATGATCCAATGTGTCTGCATCTTTGTCATAAGCTATAGTTAAAATCTTTCCTGATGATTTTTCTTCACCACAACCCACTAATCCTAGCGGTAATAAAAGAACAATTATGAGAAATAACGACAAAGATTTTAATATACATTTACTCATATATACACTACCTCCTCTGTTTTTTTGAATATTAAATCAAGGTAATGGTATATTTTCCATACCTTGGATTTGACCCATTAGTACTGTTATATATGAGTAAAGATAATTAAACTCTACTTATTTTTTAGCATAGAGTTTAAACCATCTCTATATTGTTTGTTTAAAGATGGATAGCTAAAATAGTATATAGTTTAAACCACAAAACTGACCGCTATTAAGGCTTTGCATGCATTTAAAATAGATGCATATTTGTTATTGATCAAGATAAAATCTAACTGTGGTTTTAACAATGTGATTATCAAAATGCCTAATAAGCACACTTGATACCAATTACAAATATGAAAACTATGGAAAATATTATATCACACTAATTCATGCTTTGCAAATATGACTGAGCGGTTATTATATAGTTTATACACTGGTCTTTAAATATATGTTTGGATAAAGTATAATTATATAAAAATTATATCCAGGAGAACAAAATGAGAGAAATACATGTAAACCAGATAATAGAAACAGTACAAAAACTATGTATAGAAGCATGCTGCTATCTTGAAGATGATGTGAAAAAATTATTAAATAAAGCATACAGTAGCGAAAAATCAGAACTTGGTCAAAACATTCTACAACAAATTCAGCAAAATATCCATATTGCTGAGACAGAAACTATTCCCCTTTGCCAAGATACGGGTTTAGCAGTAGTTTTCCTTGATATAGGTCAGGATGTTCACATAACTGGAGGCAGCCTCTACCATGCCATTAACGAAGGAGTCCGGCGTGGCTACGAGCTAGGCTTTATGCGGAAATCAGTATTAGATCCCATAACTCGAATTAATACAAAAGACAATACTCCTGCTGTTGTTCACTATAATATTGTAGAAGGTGATAAGCTTCAAATAACAGTTGCTCCCAAAGGATTTGGCAGCGAAAATATGAGCAGGCTCAAAATGCTAAAGCCGTCCCAAGGCATTGAAGGGGTCAAGGAATTTGTACTAGATACTGTTCTAAAGGCAGGTGCTAACCCTTGCCCACCTATAATTGTAGGTGTAGGTATTGGAGGCACTATGGAAAAAGCCGCTCTTATGGCAAAGCAGGCTATATTAAGAAAAGCTGGTATGCCTAGCAGGGATCCTAATATTGCTCAATTGGAAAAGGAATTATTGGAGCTTATTAACAGGTCCGGCATTGGCCCTCAAGGCCTAGGGGGAACAACCACAGCACTGGCTGTCCATGTTGAAACCTATCCCACACACATTGCTGGGCTTCCAGTCGCAGTAAATATACAATGCCATGTAGCAAGGCATAAACAAGCTATTTTATAAGGAGTAGACAATGAGTAAGTATAAAGTTTTATCATTACCATGTTCAACTAAAGAATTAGAATCCCTTAATATTGGAGAAATTGTATATATAAATGGTACGCTGATTACAGGGCGAGATGCTGCCCATAAAAGAATGATAGAGCTTATAGAGAAAGGCAAACCTTTACCTGTAAATTTAAAAGATCAGGCTCTCTATTATGTTGGACCCTGTCCAGCAAAACCTGGACAAGTCATCGGTTCTTGCGGCCCCACCACAAGTAGCAGAATGGACGTATATACACCTACATTATTAGATCTAGGCTTAAAAATCATGATTGGTAAGGGACAGAGAAATTCCAAAGTCATAGATGCCATGGTTAGAAATAAGGCAATATATCTTGCTGCAATAGGAGGTGCAGGGGCGCTCCTTTCCAAATGCGTTAAGAAAGCTGTAGTTATAGCCTTTGAAGATCTGGGAACTGAGGCTATTTACAGCCTTACGGTAGAAAACTTTCCTACTATTGTAGCCATTGATACTAAAGGAAATAATCTGTTTAATACAGGTCCAGCAGCTTTTTGCCGGCTATAAAATTAAAATACTTCCAAGTACTCATATTCTTGGAAGTATTATTATGCCATTTTTTATATTTAAATAATTATATATTAAAAGTACCTCTATAAAGCAGCTGTATCTTCTACTTCGTACTTGAGGATACTAGAGAAAGCCTACGTGTCCGGCCATTTTGGTCAACTCTCTCAATATCTGCACCTAAGCTTACCAGCTTATGTT
>JAAYKZ010000198.1 GCA_012522165.1 Clostridiales bacterium | reverse complement strand
GAAGGTGTTCATAATAGAGGGTAAGGCTGGTTCTAGATTCCATCTCTCTCTCCATGCTAATAAAATCATTGCCTGTCTGGGTTATCTGCCAGGTTTTTGGTTGACCATCAGAACTCCCTGCACCTGAAGCAGAAAGAGATGGAGATCTTTTTATTATAGGTAGTTGTACAGTCATCTCATAGATGGGTTCTTCTATAGCTGTCTTGGTCTCTTCAAATTCTTCTTTTTTTTCCTCATCTCCCTTTGTTTGAGAATTCTTAGGAGTATAGGAGTCAACAGCAATTCCTAGTACATATCCCCTATTTTCAATATCTTTTCGATCCCAACATCCCGTAAATAACAGCATGCAAACTATTATTAGTAGTAAAACAATTACAGGTTTAGCTTTTTTCATTGCTGCATACCCCTCTTTTTCTTAATAGCTGCCCAGGCAGTCACTATGGGAAATATGACAAAGCCTATAATAATTTCCATATATTTAACTTTATCATGAATCTCAAATACATTTATACTACTTGGGGGAAAAAGTGCAATTATAGGCACTATAAGAATATGGGTATATATGACATATATTCTGTATTGGTTGGGTATGGAGAAAAAATCAGAAAAATTTCTTACCGAAGCGTAGTAAAATATTACCAGCGATGCAAATACCATAGATATCCAAAATACTGCCATAAAGGACTCTAGCCGATCTAAAATGGCAGCTTCAAATTCGATGGACTTTGAAAGATTCAGTGTGGGATAAACTATAACTTTTAAAGGAGGTACACCAAAAACCATAATACATATTACAGTTGTTATAACATAGAGAAATACAGGAACACCAAGACCTAAAAAATAAGATTTCTTAGCTGACTGTCTATCAGCTGCATAACACAAAAAATAAGAAATTGCACCGAAACCCGCAAAATGATAAAATCCAGGAACAATAGCCTTAATCACATTTTTGGTATTTCTAAATAAAATGGGTTTTATTCTATCAGGCTCTAAATTTTGTAAAGATAGCACTATAAGTATAATTAGGCTAATGATAGTAATGGGGAAAAGAATATCCAGTACAGCTCCCATTGTATATACATCCTTGTATACCATGTATGCAGCCACCATTACCAACAATATAACCATAATCCATATAGGTGTTTTATCCACCAAAAATAGTTTTAGTGCTTGAGCAAATAGCCTGGTAGACATTCCGGCATACATGACAACAAATATGATAATAGGAAGGAGTAAAATTCTACCTATCCATTTGCCTGCTACCTGTAAGATAATTTGAGGCAGGTCTTTGTCAGGATAAAGGTTTAGAAGATATAATAAGGGTATTGCGCCTATGAAAAGCAGCGTCCCACCTAGTATTAGTGAAATCCAAGCATCTTGATCTGCTAGTGATACCATGTTATGGGGAACTACTAATATATCCACACCCAAAATGCTGAATACTGTAATTACAAATATTTGAGTAGTGGTCAGCTTCTCATTTTGCATCTCCACCACCCCTTTTTGTAGTTGATTGTCTTTGTTTATCTCCAGGATTTAGAAAAACAGGGCGTTTTGTCATAGAACTCTCATTGCTGCTAATGAATGTTTGTCTTAAGTCACTGCTCCTATAAGGGGACAAGGGACGGATATAACGTACTCCAAAACTTTTTAAATCAGCTATATATATAAGAAGTAATAACATACCCATGGAAACCCCAAAAATACCAAGAGTCGCCGCCAATATCATAAAAGGGATTCGGATAGCTCTAGTAGCCAAGCTTAAACTATAGTCGGGGATAGTAAAAGAACCTATGGCAGTAAGAGCTGTTATAATAACCATGATAGGACCTACAATTCCTGCCTGTACAGCTGCCTGACCAATTACTAAACCTCCTACAATGGATACTGTCTGACCTACTACTCGTGGCAGACGAATGCTGGCTTCCTGGAGCATTGCAATAGTCACTTCCATGATGATAGCTTCAAAGATGCCTGGAAAGGGCATTCCTGCTCTAGAGCCTGCAATAGTCAAAACCAATATGGTAGGCAGCATGCCAGGATGATGACTGGTTACTGCTATATATAAAGCAGGGAGAAAGGATGATACAAACAAACCTAAATATCTTGATATACGTAAAATAGAACCTACAATCCAGTTCTCGTAGTAATCATCTACGCTCTGCACCTGCAGGGGTAATGTAACAGGCACTAACAGAGCACGTCCTCCGCCCTCTATTAGGATGGCCACTCTGCCTTCCAACAGCCCTCTTACCGTCCTATCTGGCCTCTCCGTTAACTGAAAAAGGGGAAAAATTGAGTTGGGACTATCAGTTATATGTAGACCTAGCTGTGCTGCGTTATGAACGCCATCAATATCTAAGGAACTTATTCGCCTATTAACTTCATCAACCACATTTTGATCTACTATATCCTTTATATAAATTACTACAACCTCTAGTTTGGTTCTTCTCCCCAACTTATGTACATTGAAAACCAGGTTGGGATCCCTTAATCTTCTTCGAATAAGACCAATATTATCCCGTATGGTTTCAGTAAATCCTTCCTGAGACCCTTGCACAGAAGGCTCCAACACTGGCTCTCCAACCTGTCTCCCCACATATTTCCTAGTACTGATTATAAACCCTTTATCATAGCCTTGAATGCATAAAAGGGTATCTCCAGACATAATAGCTAATATTATCTCGGCTAGAGACTCCACAATCTTTACATATTCAGCAGTTACCATTGATTCTATAATGGTTTTAAAGAGAATTGGTTCATCCTTATCTATAATTAAAGAGGACTCAATCATTAGTGGATTGACAATATGCTGTAAAATTGTATCTTCATTTACAATGCTCTGTATATATACTATTCCTGCATAGATCTCTTGTCCCCTTAGCTTAAATTCCTTTGTTTTTATATCAAAGTTGTTATTCATAGCATTTTTAATATTGGTTATATTGTCCTGTAAATTTCTTGTCAGCTTAAGATTTTGAAACTTCCGCTCATATATAGCCTGATCCTTTTGACCCTGCTGATTTTCTTTATTATTTTGCTCTTCCGGCTTATTTGGCTTCTTTTTCCTCCACCCCTTATCCAACCATTTTGTAAATATATTCAACACCAACGCAGCCCCCTATAACCATATTATTCTAGGAGTTAGTATTGCCATATATACCAATTTTATTAATTTCTATAGGGGATAATTTAAATTTGTCTGTATACTCGTAAACAATCAATATTATGGTTAGAGGATGCTGACTTTTCAACTTACACAATTAGCTATCAGTTAACAGATAAAAACTGCATAAAAAATGAGTTAGACTCATACAAGTCTAACTCATTTTTTATAGCG
>JAAYKZ010000197.1 GCA_012522165.1 Clostridiales bacterium | reverse complement strand
GCTAGAGAAAATGATTCTATTGATCAAAATCAAATACTAAAAATAATAGGACCTGGCAATCAAATACTGGTTATGAGACCTGATATGACTACTCCTATAGCTCGTTTGGTGGCTACTAAATTTAAGGATGCTCCTTTACCAATAAGACTCTCCTATATTTGTAATATTTATCGTTACCAACAACCTCATATGGGAAAACAATGGGAAATTGCTCAAGCAGGTATTGAGCTTATGGGTATAGAAGGGCCAGAAGCAGATGCTGAAGTAGTATCAACAGCCATACAGTGTTTCTTAGATTTGGGTTTAGAGGATTTTCAAATAGATATTGGGCAAGTGGAATTTTTTAAAGGTTTGGTAGAGGAAGCGGGTTTAGATTCTAAAACTGCAAACCAGCTAAGAGAATTAATCGAGGATAAGAATATGTTGGCTCTAAAAGGCTTTCTTAAAGACCTTCCCATAAGTACAGAGCTTAAAGAGGTGTTTTTGGATTTACCAATTCTTTATAGAAATATAGATATCCATGATATAGCTTCCAGTTACGCAAGAAACCCCAGATGCCAAAAGGCTATTCAGAATATTATAGAGATTTACGGTATACTAAAAGATTATGGACTTGATAAGTTTATAACCTTAGATTTAGGAATGGTCCATAGTCTCAATTATTATACAGGAATTATATTTAGAGTTTTTACAAAAAATTTAGGCTTCCCTATATGTGGTGGAGGGCGTTATGATAGGTTGATATCAGAGTTTGGATATGATATTCCTGCAACAGGATTTGCAATAAACCTAAAAAATACACTTATGGCTCTGGAAAGACAGCAAAGCCTAATCCCTGTGCCCAGTATTAATATATTAGTAGTTGTAGATGACAAACATAGACAGCAGGGATACAATATAGCTCAAAACTTAAGGTGTCAAGGTAAGAGAGTAGAGATATTTCATAGTTCCCATAATACTTATACTGCTGAAGAATATGCAGAACTTAAAGGCATTTCTCAAATTGTTGATGTAAGCAAACTATCGGGGGGAGAGGGGATATGTTAACTATAGCATTGCCTAAAGGTCGTCTGGGAAATCAGGCATTAAGGTTATTAAATAAAGCTGTTGATGGATTAGATAAACTGGATCTATCCTCCAGAAAATTGGTCTTAAGCATTCCAAAGAAATCTTTACGTTTTATACTTGTAAAGCCTAGCGATGTACCCACTTATGTTGAATATGGAGCAGCAGACATAGGTATTGCGGGTAAGGATAGTCTGCTGGAAGCCCAAAGTAAGGTATATGAAGTGCTAGACTTAGGTTTTGGTAAATGTAAAATGGTGGTAGCGGGATTCCCGGATAAAAAAGACTCTTGGATTAATAAAGCTCATAGGCGAGTATCTACTAAATATCCTAACATAGCAAAAAACTACTTTACCAGTATAGGGGAAAATGTGGAGATTATTAGATTAAATGGCTCAGTAGAGTTAGGGCCCATAGTTGGATTATCGGATGTAATTGTAGATATAGTAGAAAGTGGCAAAACTCTAAAGGAAAATGGCTTGGTGGTTTTAGAAGAAATTTGTGATATTAGTGCAAGACTTGTTGTTAATAGAGTAAGCCTAAAAACCAAAAAAAATGATATGACTTGGCTTATAGATTCTATAGAAAAGGTATTGGAGGAATAAAAATGATAGCTTTAATTGATGGAAGAGAAAAAAGTATACCCCAGATTATGGAATCTTTGCAACGCCCTTCACATTTAGATTTTGATAAGGAAAATGAAACTGTAGAAGAAATTGTTAGTAACATAAGAAAATATGGTCAAACCGCCTTGATTGATTATGTTAGGCGCTATGATAATTATATCATTGATGATATTAAAGAATTATTAGTTAGTGATGATGAAATAGACCAGGCATATAATGAAGTTTCTGATGAATTTATAACCATTATAAAAAAAGCTAAAGAAAAGATATGGAACTATCATATCAAACAAGAACAAAATAGTTGGATTGACTTTGAGAATGAGTCTCAGATAATAATGGGACAAAAAATTATTCCCATGGATAGAGTGGGTATTTATGTGCCAGGAGGTAAGGCTGCTTATCCTTCTTCAGTGTTGATGAATGCTATTCCAGCTAAAATTGCAGGCGTTTCAGAGATTATTATGGTTACTCCTCCTAATTCCCAGGGCAATATAAATCCCTATACCCTAGTTGCGGCTCATAAGGTAGGTGTCAATAAAATTTATAAAATGGGTGGTGCACAATCTATTGCAGCCTTAGCTTTTGGCATAGCTCCAATACCCAAAGTCGATAAGATTACAGGTCCGGGAAACATATACGTTACTCTAGCAAAAAAACAGGTATACGGCTATGTAGATATAGATATGATAGCAGGACCTAGTGAAATAGTTATAGTGGCCGATAGAAGTGCAAATCCAGTCTATGTGGCTGCAGATCTTCTATCTCAAGCTGAGCATGATCCATTAGCCACCTCAATTTTAATTACAGACAGCTATGAATTAGCCGAAATGACTAAACAGGAGATAAAAAAGCAGGCGGCTACATTGCCTAAATACGATATTGTACAAAGGTCTCTTGAGGATTATGGAGCCATAATTATTGTTGACAATATAGAACAGGGAGTTGAACTATCCAACGAAATAGCTCCAGAACATTTTGAATTAGCTGTACAGAACCCCTTTGATTTTTTAGGTAAGATAAAACATGCAGGTTCCATTTTTTTAGGTCACTATACTCCAGAACCATTGGGTGATTATATGGCCGGTCCTAATCATATATTGCCTACCAGTGGTAGCGCCAGGTTTTTCTCACCATTATCAGTAGATGACTTTATTAAAAAGTCTAGTTTCTTATTCTATTCAAAAGAAGCTCTATACGATGTTTATCAAGATGTTTCAAAATTTGCTAGAACAGAGGGCTTAGAAGCTCATGCCCGTTCAGTGGAAGTGAGGTTTAAATAGTATGAAAAATTACTTAAGAAACGATTTGGTGGATTTAGTACCCTATGCTGAAGAAGAAAAAATATTAGCTAAATATAAACTAGATACCAATGAATCACCCTGGGATATACCTAGTAGGGTAAGAGAAGCACTGGTTAAGGAAATTATGGACGGAAGCAATTTCAATAGATACCCCGATTCTAATAGCACCCTTTTAAGGGAAGCTATTGGGGAATATTGCAATGTTTCTTCGAAGCAGGTTGTAGTAGGTTCCGGTTCAGATGAGCTTATTCAAATGCTTGTTACTGCTTTTATAGACAAGGGAGATACTGTGGTATTTCCTACACCGTCTTTTAGTATGTATAAGATTTTTACATTAATCGCCGGCGGAAGACCAGTGGAAATACCTTTGGGTATAGATTTTAAGTATAACGTAGAGGATATTAAATCTGCTATTTGCAAGTATGACCCTAAACTAGTATTTTTGTGTAGTCCCAACAATCCTACTGGTAATATCATAGGAACTAATGATGTGTTAGAGATAGCCCAAAATTTTGATGGTATTGTTGTTGTAGATGAGGCTTATGGGGAGTTTACACAAAAGAGTACCATAAATCTTATAGATAAATGTCCTAACATTATTGTACTAAAAACTTTTTCTAAGGCATTAGGATTGGCGGGATTACGAATAGGCTATAGCATAAGTACGCCTGCATTAGCTAAACAGATATCAAAAGTAAAGCCACCATATAATATCAATAGTTTTTCACAAAAGGCAGCTATAATAACTTTGGAAAATCTTGATATAGTTAAAAAAAGAGTTTATGAGATTCTGAAACAGAGAGAGTTTTTATATCAAGCTTTAATAAATATACCAGGGATAAAAGTTTATCCATCAGAAGCTAATTTTCTTCTTATTCATGTACCTAATGGAGACAGTACATGGCAAAAACTCATAGAAAAAGGTATATTAGTAAGAAATTTTTCACAAAATCCTTATTTAAAAAATTGTTTGCGCGTTACTATAGGAGATCAAATAGCAAATCAAGCCCTTGTTGATGCCTTGAAGGAAATAATGGAAGAGTAGAAAAGAGGTGGTATGAATGCGGATAGTGGAAATTGAGAGAAAATCCTTGGAGACTTATGTCAAGGTTCAAATAAATCTTGACCAAAACGGTAAAGTAGAGGTAGACACAGGTATAGGCTTCTTTGATCACATGCTTAGCCTTTTTGCTGCTCATGGCGGCTTTAGCCTTAATGTATATTGTGCTGGAGATTTACAAGTAGACGGACATCATAGTGTAGAAGATATAGGGATAGTTATAGGTCAGGCCTTTAGACAGGCCCTCGGGGATCGGAGAGGGATAAATAGGTATGGTTTTGCATCTATACCTATGGATGAATCCCTAACTGAGGTTAGTTTAGACATTAGTGGCAGACCCTATTTACATCTAGAAACTCCAAAGCTTTCGGAGAGAGTCGGAGCTTTTGACACACAGCTATTGGAAGAGTTTTTAAGAGCCTTTTCTATGCATCTTGGGCTAACCCTTCATGTGAGAGTACTGTATGGGAGAAATACCCATCATATATTAGAAGGCATATTTAAGTCTTTGGGTAGAGCCATGAAGCAAGCTATTTATATTGATACCTCCTCCAATCAAAAAGATATGGTTCCATCAACAAAAGGAATGTTAGATTAAAGAAAGGAGGTAAAGACGTGTATATTTATCCGGCAATTGATATAAAGGACGGAAAATGCGTACGGCTTAGACAAGGAGATAAAGATCAAAAAACTATATATGATGCCAATCCTGTAAAGGTAGCTTTAAAATGGGAAAGAATGGGGGCCAAGATTCTTCATATAGTGGACCTTGATGGAGCCTTTTATGGGAAATCCAATAATATCCAAATCATTCATGATATTATTGATGCCATTTCAATACCAGTTCAAATTGGTGGTGGATTTCGTACATTAGATAAAATAGACTATTTTTTAGAAAATCCTAAAATTAAAAGGGTAATATTAGGTACATCTGCTATTGCTAAACCTAAGCTATTAGAAGAAGCCATTGAAAAACATAAGCAAAGAATTGCAGTAGGCATTGATACAAAAAAAGGCAAAGTAGCCATTCAAGGATGGGTAGAGGAGACTGGAGTTGATTTTATAGATTTTGCTAAACAGCTTGAAGAAAAAGGAGTAAATACTGTTATATATACAGATATTTCAAAAGATGGTATGTTATCAGGTCCTAATTTTCAGGCTATAAGCAGAATGGTTAAAGAAACAAATTTAAATGTAATTGCTTCAGGAGGAGTTAGTACAACCAATGATATTGAAAAACTAAAGGAAATAGGAGTTAAAGGAGTTATTATAGGCAAAGCATTATATACAGGGGATATTCTACTTGCTGAGGCTCTCAAGTATGAGGAGGAATAAAAAATGTCCATAAGAGTTATTTCTTGTTTAGATATTAAAGATGGAAGAGTAGTTAAAGGGGTAAAGTTTGAAAATTTCAAGGATGCGGGAGATCCAGTAGAAATAGCTAGAGCCTATGATAGGGCTGGGGCTGATGAGCTATTTTTATTAAATATTTTATCCT